>JBOIFB010000189.1:0-5607 GCA_050741415.1 Burkholderiales bacterium
TCCGAAGCTGACACCCGAGATGAAGCAGGTCCAGCTGGGCGTGATCGAGCGCCGCCTGAACGCGCTGGAGAAGATGCTCGAGGGACGCGCCTACGCCATGGGCGAACGATTCACGGTGGCCGATGCCTATCTGTTCACGGTGCTCAACTGGACCGGCTTGCACAAGATCGATCTCGGCCAATGGCCGAACGTCAAGGCGTTCGTGGCGCGCGTGGCTGCCCGGCCCAAGGTGCAGGAGACCCTCAAAGCGGAGGGGCTGCACAAGTAGCGCACGGCATCGCGCCGTTTTCCCTTTGCGCGCGCCGCGACGTGCCATAGAATCGCGCCATGCAGCCGAGCGGCTCCGCTAACCCAGAGGCATTGAAAGCGTTCGAAGCGGTGTGCGAGTCCGCCACGCGCGCGGTAAGGCAGGCGGGGTCGATGCGCGATGCTGTGCAGGCTTCCGAGGTGACCGAGCCGCATTCGCTGCAGGGGGTCGGTCGGCTGCTGCCGGGCCACCGCAGGCTGCACAAGGCGCTCGGCAACCGGCTCGAAGAGCTGCTCATGTCGCAGCTCGAGGCCGCGGGGCGAATTCGCGAGCTTTACGGCCTGGAGCGCGAGCTCGACCAGCTCAAGGTGCGCGAATGGTACGTGCTGCGCACCGACTATCCCGAGCTCTATACCAAGGGCGTCGCGAACGCGGCCCAGCTCGTGCGCCGCATGCAGCAGATGCAAAAGAGGAAGTAGTTACCTCGCCGCCAGTCGGCTGACGAGCTCCCGCAGCTCCCGGAGCTGGTCCTCGAGCCGGGCGAGGTCCGCTCTGAGGGCCGTCACATCGTTTACGGAGACGTCTTCCGCCGCTTGCGGTTGCGCCGCCGGCGCGCCGCTCAGCAGATGGGCCCAGCGGTTCTCGCGTGCTCCGGGCAGGCGCGTAAGCTGCGCCGCCAGCGCGCCCGCGGGCCGGGCCGCGAGCTCGTTGAGGAAGCCTTCCACCGCCGAGATGTCGGCGAAGCGGTGCAGGCGCTCGCAGGCGATGCGCAGCTCGCCCGCGGTCTGCGGCCCGCGCAGCATGAGCGCGGTGAGCAGGGCCGCCGACTGGCTCGGCACCTCCAGCACCCGCTCCAGGTTGTGCGCGTAGCGCGCCACGCGCCCGCCGCTCGATTCCAGCACCAGGTTGCTGCGCCTGAGGCCGTCGAGCGCCGCCTGGACCTCGGTCTCGCCCGCTTGCAGCACCGGGTCGCGGCTGGTCTTCTGGTTGCAGCCGGACACGAGCGCATTGAGGGTAAGCGGATACGTATCCGGAACGGTGCGTTCCTTCTCGACCAGGGTGCCGAGCACGCGGGTTTCGAGCAGCGACAGGGCGGGCAGGGGATGAGACACGCTCAGGTCCTCAGGCGGTAGCCGGTGCGGAAGATCCACGCCACCACCGCGAGCGAGGCGGCGAGGAAGGCGAGCGTCATGCCCAGGCTCACGCCGACGCTCACGTCTGCCAGGCCGTAGAAGCTCCAGCGAAAGCCGCTGATCAGGTAGACCACGGGATTGAACAGGGTCACGGTCTGCCACAGCGGGGGCAGCATGTGGATCGAGTAGAAGCTGCCGCCGAGGAAGGTGAGCGGAGTGACGATCAGCAGCGGGATGAGCTGCAACTTCTCGAAGCCGTCGGCCCAGATGCCGACGATGAAGCCGAACAGGCTGAAGGTCAGCGCGGTGAGCAGCAGGAACAGGATCATCCACAGCGGATGCTCGATGCGCAGCGGCACGAACAGCGCCGCGGTGGCGAGGATGATCAGACCGAGCACGATCGACTTGGTCGCCGCCGCGCCGACGTAGCTCAGCACGATCTCGCGGTACGATACCGGCGCCGACAGCAGCTCATAGATGGTGCCGGTAAATTTCGGGAAGTAGATCGCGAACGACGCGTTGGAGATGCTCTGGGTCAGCAGCGAGAGCATGATCAGTCCCGGCACGATGAACGCGCCGTAGCTCACGCCCTCGACGTGCTGGATGCGCGAGCCGATCGCGGCGCCGAACACCACAAAGTAGAGCGAGGTCGAAATCACCGGCGAGACCACGCTCTGCATGAGCGTGCGCCGGGTGCGCGCCATCTCGAACCGGTAGATCGCCCGTATGGCGTGAAGGTTCATCGGCGCTCGCTGACCAGGCCGACGAAGATGTCTTCGAGCGAGCGCTGCGTGGTGTGGAGGTCCTTGAAAGCGATGCCGGAACCCGCCAGTTCGCGCAACAGCGACGCGATACCGTCGCGATCGGCCTTCGCGTCGTAGGTGTAGATCATCTCGCAGCCTCCGGCGGCGAGCTCCAGGCCGTAGCGCTCGAGACTGGGCGGAACGCGCTCGAGCGGAGACTGCAGCTGCAGCGCCAGCTGCTTCCTGCCGAGTTTGCGCATCAGCTCGGCCTTGTCCTCGACCAGCACCAGCTCGCCCTTGTTGATCACGCCGACGCGGTCGGCCATCTCCTCGGCCTCCTCGATGTAGTGCGTGGTGAGGATGACGGTCACGCCGCCCTCCCTGAGCGAGCGCACCAGCTGCCACATGTCGCGCCTGAGCTCGACGTCCACGCCCGCGGTCGGCTCATCCAGGAACAGGACCCGCGGCTCGTGCGACAGCGCCTTCGCGATCAAGAGCCGGCGCTTCATGCCGCCCGAGAGGGTGATGATCTTGCTGTCCTTCTTGTCCCACAGCGAGAGCTCGCGCAGCACCTTCTCGATGTGGGCCGGGTTCGGCGGCTTGCCGAACAGGCCGCGGCTGAAGCTCACCGTGCCCCACGGCGACTCGAAGGCGTCGGTGGTCAGCTCCTGCGGCACCAGGCCGATGAGCGAGCGCGCCGCCCGATAATCGGCGACGATGTCGTGCCCGTCGACCCGGATCCTGCCCTCGCTCGGCCGCACCAGGCCGCAGATGGTGCCGATCAGCGTCGTTTTGCCGGCGCCGTTCGGCCCCAGCAGGGCGAAGATCTCGCCGCGCCGGATTTCCAGGTTGACGTTCTTCAGCGCCCGGAAGCCCGAGGCATAGGACTTGGATAGTCCTTCGATTGAAATGATCGGCGGCATGCGCGGCAAGATACCCGATTATCGCAGCAGTTCGCGCAGCAGCGCCGCCAGCGCGCGCCGCTCGGCGGCGGGGGCGAACAGGGCGCGGCGCGCGCGCAGGGCGCGCTTCAGGCGCGCGTAGAAGGCGGGTTCGCGCGCGGCGCGTGCGATCAGCCTCGCCAGCGCGCGCTCATCGCCGAACGGGAAATAGCCGGGGTATCCGCGCCCCAGCATGCCGAGATTGCCGGCGATGCGCGAGGCGAGCACCGGGGTGCCGATGCGTGCGGCCTCGGAGATCACGTTGGCGCCGCCTTCCATCGCCGAGCTCACCACCAGCAGGTGGCTGCGCGCGATCCACTCGAGCGCGCGCGGGTGGCTGCGCACGCCGAGCCAGTGGTAGCGCGGTTCGCGTTGCATCCAGTCCTCGGCTTCGGACTTTGTCTGTTCGCTCAATGCGGCGCCGAGCTGGACCACTTCGAGGCGCGCCGGATCGTGCAGGTGCCGCAATGCGGCGGCGGCGCGGAACGGGTCCTTTTCCTCGCGCAGGTGGCCGCTCACCAGCACCCGGAAGCGTCCGCGCGGCGGCGCGGCGCGCAGGTCGGTGTCGGCCGACTGGTAGATCACGCGCGTCTTGGCCCGCAGCGGCGCGGCGAGCGCGCGCCGCGCCTCGTCCTGCAGCACCACCAGCCGGTCGGCGAGCGAGAGCGAGCGGCGCGCTTCGGCCGAGGCCGGCAGGTCGCGGTAAAGGTCGGTCCCGGTGAGCGCCACCACCAGCGGCGCGCGCGGGTGCGCGGCGCGGTAGCGCTCGACCGAGGCGTGGCTGCGCCGCGCGTGCAGCGCGACGAGCAGGTCGCAGGCGCGCCCGTCCCACTCGGTGCCGAGCGCGACGCGGTGCCCGAGCGCGCGCGCGAGCCCCGCCCAGCGCTGCGCGGTGTGCCGGTTGCCGGTGCGCGTGCCCGCGCCCGCCGGCGTCACGATCGAGATTCTCGCCATCGCTCCGGTTCGCTAAACTGGACGTCATGTTAGTCGATCCCGCGCTCGATCCGCAGCTCGAACCGCAGGCGCTTGCACGCGACCTGATGGCGAGCCGCGCGCGCAGCTCGCGCGTCACCGCCGGCCTGGGCGGGACGCGCCTGCTCGGGCCGAAGCTCGCGATCGTCAACCCGCCGCTGTGGGAGATCGGCCACGTGGCCTGGTTCCAGGAACTCTGGTGCCTGCGCCAGCAGGCCTCGGGCGCGCTCGCCGATTCGCTGCTCGCAGCAGCGGATGCGCTGTACGACTCCTCCGCCGTGCCGCACGACACGCGCTGGGAGCTGCCGCTGCCCGATCTCGCCGCGACCCGCGCCTACGCGAAAAGGGTGCTCGAGGCCGTGCTCGGTCGCCTCGGGCGCGAGCCGGAGAATGCGCCGCTGCGCTACTTCGTGCGCCTGGCCACCCTGCATGAAGACATGCACACCGAAGCCTTCCACTACACGCGGCAGACCCTCGGCTTCGAGGATCCGTTTCCGGACGAGCCCTGGTTTGCGGCCGCGCCGGCGCCCGAAGCGGGCGACGCCGAGTGCGCCGGCGGCGCGTTCGAGCTCGGCGCGCGGCCCGGCAGCGGGTTCGTGTTCGACAACGAGAAGTGGGCGCACGAGGTGCGCGTGGCGCCGTTTCGCATCGCACGCGCGCCGGTGACGAACGCGCAGTACCTGGCATACGTCGAAGCCGGCGGCACGGTGCCGCGCGACTGGCGGCGCGAAGGCGGCGCCTGGATGCAGCGCCGCTTCGATCGCTGGATCCCGCTCGCGCCGCGCGAGCCGGCGGTGAACGTGAGCTGGGACGAGGCGCAGGGCTGGTGCCGCTGGGCCGGGCGGCGGCTGCCGAGCGAGGCCGAGTGGGCCTACGCCGCGGCGAACGAAGTATTCGCGCCGCGCGAGCGCACCGGCCGGGTATGGGAATGGACCGAAAGCGTGTTCGGGCCCTTTCCCGGCTTCAGCCCCGATCCCTACCGCGAATACTCCCAGCCCTGGTTCGGCAGCCACAAAGTGCTGCGCGGCGGCAGCTTCGCCACGCCAGCGCGCGTGGCGCGCGCGGGCTTCCGTAATTTCTACACTCCGGACCGCAACGACATTTTCGCCGGTTTCCGCGGCTGCGCCGCGGAGGAATGACGGATGGTACCGTCGTCGCAGGAAGCAGCTCTGCTCACCGGCCTTCGCGTGCTCGAGGCGGCTTCGATGGTCATGGTGCCGTCGGTGGGCGCGGTGCTCGCCGACTACGGCGCGCAGGTGATCAAGCTCGAGCCGATCGAGGGCGATCTGAACCGGCGCGGGCACCAGATCCCGGGCATGCCGATCCACGACTACGAGTACTGCTTCCTGCCCGACAACCGCGGCAAGCGCAGCCTGTCGATCGACCTCAAGGCGCCGGAGGCGCGCGCCATCCTGCGCCGCCTGATCGAGGGCGCCGACATCTTCCTCACCAATCACCGACCGAAGTCGCTCGAGAGCCTCGGCCTGGGCTGGGAGGATCTGCGCGCGATCAATCCGCGCCTGGTGTACGCGCACGGCACCGGCTTCGGCGACGCAGGGGAAGAGATTGAC
>JBOIFB010000190.1:0-5571 GCA_050741415.1 Burkholderiales bacterium
GGCCGGCGCCGCGCCAGGCGCGCAGGATGCTGGTGCTGGCGGGCTGCGTGCAGCCGGTGCTGGCGCCGTCGGTGAACGCCGCCGCGGCGCGCGTTCTCGACCGGGTAGGCGTGTCCCTGCTGGAAGCGCGCGCCGCCGGCTGCTGCGGCGCACTGCGCTTCCACCTGAACGACCAGGAGGGCGGCCGCGACGACATGCGCGCGCTGATCGACGCCTGGTGGCCGGCGGTCGAACGCGGCGAAGTCGAGGCGATCGTCATGACCGCGAGCGGCTGCGGCGCGACGGTCAAGGAATATGCGCATTACCTGGCCCAGGATCCCGACTACCGCGACAAGGCGGCGCGCATCGCCGGCTTGACGCGTGACCTGTCCGAGGTGGTGGCCGCCGAGGCCGGGGCGCTCGAGGCGCAGTTTGACGGCACCGCCCGGCGCGGACGGGTTGCGTTCCAGTCGCCCTGCTCGCTGCAGCACGGGCAGCAGATCCGCGGCGTGGTCGAGGCGCTGCTCGCGCGCGCCGGCTACGAGCTCACGCCGGTGTCCGAGCCGCACCTTTGCTGCGGATCGGCGGGAACCTATTCGATCCTGCAGCCTGTGCTGTCGCTCGAGCTGCGCGCGCGCAAGCTTGGCGCGCTGCAGGCTGGCGTTCCAACGCAGATCGCCACTGCGAACGTCGGTTGCCTCGCGCATCTGCAGGCCGGCACCGGGACCCCCGTGCGGCACTGGATCGAGCTGGTCGACGAGGCGCTGCGGCGTACAATTCCCGCATGAACGCCTCCCAGCCCGCGCGCGTGAACGCAGTGCCGCGGCGCGGCGTTGTGGCGCACGTCGAGAGGTCGGCCTGATAAACGGAGGGCCGGGCGATGCCGCGCGCGACGCACGTGTTCCTCAGTGACGAACTCGGCGGCTACGGTTTTCCCGCCGGCCACCCGCTCTCGATCGACCGCCAGGGCGCGTTCTGGCGCACGGCCTCGGCGCGCGGGATCGATGCGCGCGTCACACTGGCGGGATCCACACCCGCGGTGCGCGACGAAATCGAGCGCTTTCACCGCGCCGAGTACGTCGAGCGGGTGATCGCCGCCTCGCGCGAGGGCGCCGGCTACCTCGACTACGGCGACACGCCGGCGTTTCCGGGCTGCTACGAGGCAGCGGTGCACTTGGTCGGCGCGGCGCTCGAGGGCGCGCGGCGCATCGTGCGCGGCGAGGCGCGACGCACCTTCCAGCCGATCGGCGGACTGCATCACGCGCGCAGGGGTGCCGCGGCGGGATTCTGCGTGTTCAACGATCTGGGCGTGCTGATCGAAGCGCTGCGTGCCGAGCACGGCATACGCCGCATCGCCTACGTCGACATCGACGTGCATCACGGCGACGGCGTGTACTACGAGTTCGAAAACGACCCCGAGCTGATCGTCGCCGACATCCACGAGGACGGATCCTTTCTCTATCCCGGCACGGGCTTCGCCTACGAGGCGGGCACCGGCGCCGCGCTCGGCACCAAGCTCAATCTGCCGCTGCGGCCGGGCGCGGGCGACGCGGAGTTCTTTCGCGCCTGGGACCAGGCCGAGCGCTTCATCGATGGCCATGCGCCGCAGTTCGTGATCCTGCAGTGCGGCGCCGACAGCCTTGCGGGCGATCCGCTCGCCGACCTGCGCCTGACGCCCGCTGCGCACGCGCACGCCGCGCGCCGGCTGGTGGCGCTCGCCGAGCGCCACGCCCAGGGCCGCATCATGGCTTTCGGCGGCGGAGGCTACAACCTGGAAAACCTCGGCGTGGCGTGGTGCGCCGTGCTCGAGGCGCTGCTCGAAGACTGAAGTGCGGATGCGCGCGGCCGCCGAGGACGATGCTCTGAGCGCGGCGCGGATCGCGGCGCTTTACCGGGTCGCCCGCCCGGCTTACGCCACCACGCTCGTCAATGCGGCGATCCTGGTCGCGGTGCTGTGGAGCGCGACGCAGGGCGCAGTGCTGCTGGCGTGGTACGCGGTCGCGCTCGCAGTGACGCTGTCGCGCCTGGTGCTGCACCGCGCGTTCGCGCGCGCCGGCGGACAGGGCCACGCGCACGGCTGGGAGAGTCGGTTCGCGCTCGGCGCGCTCGCCTCGGGCGCGATCTGGGCCTACGCGCCGGCGGCGCTGTTCCCGGGCAGCAACCCGCTGCTGCAGATGGCGGTCGTGTTCGTGGTCGGCGGCAGCATCATCGGCGCGGCGGGGATCTATGCCGCGAGCCGGGTCGCGTTCTATGCCTTCGCCGCGCTGCCCTCGGTCGCGATCGCGGCACAGTTGCTGCTGCATCCGGGCCGGACCTACAGGCTGCTCGGACTGACGGTGGTGGTGTTCGGCCTGGTGATGGTGCGCGTGTACCGCGACATTCACGGCGCGGTGGTCGAAGCGCTGCGTGCGCGCCTGCGCAACGAGGAGCTGACCCTGCGCCTGGCCGGCAGCGAAACGCGGCTGCGCGACGCGATCGAGAGCTTTCCCGACGCGATCGCGGTCTGGGACGGCGAGGACCGCCTGGTAGTGTGCGACGAAGCCTACGCGCAACTCTTCGGCGGCGGGCGGCGCGCCGGCGAGCTGGCCGGCGCGCCGTTCCCCGAGATCGCGCGCAACGGCTTCCAGGCCGAACAGCTGCCCGGCGACGCCGGGCGCGAACAGGACTGGATCGAGCAGCGCGTGCGCCAGCACCGCGAGGGAGCCGGGGTGCTGCGCCAGTTCCAGATGCGCGACGGACGCTGGAAGCAGGGCAAGTCGGTACGTACCGTGCTCGGGGGCTACGTCAGCGTGGTGACCGACATTACCGACCTCAAGCGCGCGCAGGATGCCTACCTCGCGGTGCTGGCGCAGGAGAACCTGATGCTCGAGATCCTGCCGGTCGGGGTCGCGTTCGTCGAACGGCGGGTGGTCGTGCGCTGCAATCGGCGCCTGGAGCAGATGCTGGGCTATGCACCGGGCGAGCTGCGCGGCAAGCCGACGCGCGTGTGGTACGCCTCGGACGAGCAGTGGGGCGCCGCGGGCGAGGAGGCATATCGGCGGCTGGCGAGCGGCGAGATCATGGAGGGCGATTCGCGCCTGGCGCGTTGCGACGGCTCGCGCTTCTGGTGCCGCGCGCTGGGACGCGCGCTCGACCCGTCGGCGCCGGAGGAGTCTGCGATCTTCGCTTTCTCCGATGCGAGCGATCGCATGGCCGCCGAGCAGGCGCTGCGCGCGAACGAAGCGCTGTACCGCAACCTGGTCGCGACCTCCAACGATCTCATCTGGTCGATCGACCTCGAGCGGCGCTGGACCTACCTCAATCCGATCGCCGCGCAGCGCATCTACGGCTGCGGGGTCGAGGAGCTGACCGGCCGGCCGCTGATGGCGCGCAGCGCGCAGGCGGTGCGCGAGCGCGACGCGGCGGTGTTCGCCAGAGTGGTGGCGGGCGAGCAGGTATTCGACTATGAGACGCGGCACACCCGGCGCGACGGCAGCTACGTCGATCTGTCGTTCAATGCCACGGTTCTGCGCGATGCGCAAGGCGTGATCGTCGGTGCTACCGGCACCGCGCACGACGTGAGCGAGCAGAAGCGCGCCGCGGCGACTCTGCACGAGAGTGTCGAAAAGCTACGGCTCGCGGTCGATGCAGCCGACCTGTACTACTGGGAATGGGAGCTGCGCACGGACAAGCTGATCTGGGGTCGCGACCCGGGCGGCTTGATTGGACATCCTGACGAGCGCTCGCGCCTCCACCCGGATTTCCGCGATATGGTGCATCCGGAGGACCGCGAGCGCTACCTCGCGGCGGGACGCGCCGCGCTCGCCTTGGGCGAGCCCTACGCAGCGGAGTTCCGCATCGTCACCCGCGACGGTGAGGTGCGCTGGGTCTCGGCACAAGGCTCGGTGTTCAGGCCGCCCGAGGGCGAACCCAGCAAGATGATCGGCGTGTCGCGGGACATCACCGAACGCAAGCGCCAGGAGGAGGAGGTTCGCTTTCTCGCCTACCACGACACCCTTACCGGGCTGCCCAACCGGCGCTTGCTGGACGACCGCATGCGCCAGGCGGTCTACCTCGCCCAGCGGCGCGACGTCAGGGTCGCGGCGCTGCTGATCGACCTGGACGACTTCAAGCAGGTCAACGACGCGCTGGGACACCGCGCCGGCGACGCGGTGCTGCGCGAGGTGGCGCAGCGGCTGTCGGCCTGCATGCGCAAGTCCGACACCCTCGCGCGCCAGGGCGGCGACGAGTTCGTGGCGCTGCTGCCGGACCTGCAGCGCGAGTCGGACTGCCAGTTCGTGGCCGAAAAGGCGCTGCGGGCGCTCGAGCCGGAGTTTCGCGTCGAGGGGCAGGCGTTCCGCATCGGCGCGAGCATCGGCATCTCGGTCTTCCCCTCGGATGCAGGCGATGGCGAAACGCTGCTGCGCAACGCCGACGTCGCCATGTACCGCGCCAAGCAGCTGGGCAGGAATCAGTACCAGTTCTACGGCCGTTAAGGCGCGGTATAGTGGCCGCATGAGCAGCCCGCAATCCCGGCTGCCGCCCGAGCCGCCGCGCGGCGACTGGCGGCAGTTCGCGCGCCTGGCGCGCTTCATGCTCCCCTATCGCGCGCGCATTGCGGGCGCGCTGCTGGCGCTGGTGGTAGCCGCAGGCTGCGTACTCGCGCTCGGGCAGGGTCTCAAGCACGTGGTCGACAACGGCTTTGGCAGCGGCGAGCCGCATCTGCTCGACGAGGCGCTCGGCGCAATGATCGCCGTCGCTGCGGTGCTTGCGGTCGCGACCTACTTCCGCTTCTTCCTCATGATGAGCACCGGCGAGCGGGTGATCACGGACTTGCGGTGTGCGGTGTTCGATCACA
The DNA here is from genome assembly GCA_050741415.1 of Burkholderiales bacterium. Taxonomy (GTDB): domain Bacteria; phylum Pseudomonadota; class Gammaproteobacteria; order Burkholderiales; family SG8-39; genus DAHVFK01. Next base: position 4,817 of record JBOIFB010000190.1, read on the forward strand.
TTCTCGAGCTCGAGCCGGGTTTTTTCGAGGTCACCCGCACCGGCGAAGTGATCTCGCGACTTTCCACCGACAGTACGCTGCTGCAGCAGGTGATCGGCTTCGGCCTTTCGATGTTCGTGCGCAACGTGCTGATGATGACGGGCGCCACAGTGATGCTGTTCGTGGTGAGCTGGAAGCTCGCGCTCATGGTGCTGCTCGGCGTTCCCGCGACCCTGGTTCCGATTTTGCTCCTGGGCCGGCGCGTGCGGCGCTTGTCGCGCGCCAACCAGGACCGGGTGGCCGACGTCTCGGCCTACGTCGATGAGGCGGTGCACGAGATCCGCACCGTTCAGGCCTACGCGCACGAGGACGCCGACCGAGCGGCCTTTGCCGCTCACGCGGAGGCCGCGTTCGGCGCCGGTGTGGCGCGCATCCGGCAGAAGGCGCTGCTGATTTCGAGCGTGATGCTGATTGCGTTCAGCGCCGTCGGCCTGATCCTGTGGATCGGCGGCTACGACGTGCTCGCCGGCAGGCTCACCGCGGGCGAGCTCGCGGCATTCGTCTTTTACGCGCTGGTGGTGGCAGGGGGCGCCGGAACGGTGTCGGAGGTGTGGAGCGAGCTGCAGCGTGGGGCGGGCGCCAGCGAGCGCCTGATGGAGCTGCTCGAGACCGCGCCGGGCATCGTCGCGCCGGCGCAGCCGCGCCAGCCGGGTGCGCAGGCCGGCGGCGAGATCGAATTCGACGGCGTCAGCTTTGCCTACCCGGCGCGTCCCGCG
>JBOIFB010000191.1:0-5569 GCA_050741415.1 Burkholderiales bacterium
CCATTGAACGTCTATCGACTGGCTGCACGGTAGCACCAGTTTAAGAGTGCGTCAACGACTTGCTTTTCGCAGGTCGTCAGACGCATATGCGGGCAATTTCCTAGCCACGGTAAGCGGATCTAGAACGCGCTGGCAGGGTCTCCGAGCAGCGAGAGCACCTGGCGCTGCAAGTCAAGTCCCTAAGTGAGACATTCTGAGTCAACCCCTGGTGGCGTTAAGGGCTGCGGCGCTGCGGTGCAGCTGCAGCTGGTAAGCGGTTCTGGTGAACCAGGCTCGTAAGACACGTACCCCGGCGCGAGCGAGGATGCGGATGGCGTGCGGGTGGCCGCCAGCCGCGCGAGCGCGGGCGATAGAGCTTGGCGGCCCAGGGGCAGCGTGGCAAGTCTGGTCGGCCAGGCAGGTACTTCATCTGCCGCGCCTCCACCAGCCATACGCTCAATCACCATGCGTGCCCAGCCGGGGATCCTGCAGTAAAGTAATCATGGCAGCGAACGGGGGCAAGACTTATGGCTACTTGGAAGGCGGCGAGCGTGGTGCTCGCCGTGGCGCTCGCGGCGGCGATCGGATACGCGGTCTATCTTCGCCAGGGACCGCTGCAGCAAAGCGTTGCCGAGGGGCAGCATCTGGCGGGCGAAATCGCGGGGTTAAGGGCATCCTCACAGAAGGTCGAAACGGATTTCAAGGCTCAAACCGCGACTCAGGGACGACAGATCCAGGTGCTGCAGGGCAAGGTAACGCAGTTGGAGGCGTCGCTCTCCGCGGCGCAAGAGACGAAGGCGAGCGCCGCGCGCGAGCATCAAGAGGAAGTCGGTTCGCTCCAGAAGCAGGTGGTGCAGGGGCGAAAGGACATTGCGTCGCTGCAGAGCGAGCAGGCCGCTCTTGTTCAGCGCGCCGCGGTCTTGCAACGCGAGAACGACGTTTCAGGCGCGCAGCTAGCCGAGCTCAACCGGCAGCTGGCCGCGTCCACGGATCGGCTCGCGGTGCTCGCTCGGGAAAAGGCCGCTACGCAGGGAATCCAGGCGGAGCTCGTCGGCAGCCTGCGCGCGCAGATTCAGAATAAAGACCTGAAGATCAACACGATTCGCGACGAGCTCAGGATCACGATGCTGGGCAAGGTTCTCTTCAACCCGGGCAACGCGGTCATCAGCGCCCACGGCAAGGCGGTGCTGAAGAACCTGGCCGAGCAGCTCAAGAAGGTGCACGGCGTTCGGATCGTGGTCAGGGGCCACACCGACAATCAACCGCTCGCGGAGCAGGCGCGCGCCGCCTATATCGACAACCTAGGTCTGTCCGCGGAGCGCGCGGCGGCGGTCGGCCGGACGCTGCGCGCGATGGGGGTCGATCCCCGCAATCTTTCGGCCGCCGGCTACTCGATGTACCAGCCGGTGGCGAGCAACGCTACTGCCGAGGGACGGCAACAGAACCGCCGCGTCGAGCTGGTTTTGACGCCAATACGCGCGGAGCATTGAGTGAGCGCACTGGCGCGACAGCGGCGGCACGAGCCTTGCATCTTGGGCCGGCACGTATATGCTAGCCAAGGTAACGGTGGGGTGGGTGCGATATGCGGGTGCTACTGCATTGCGCGATCCTGGCCGGCGCGATTGCCGCGGCGGCACCGCTGTATGCGGACACCTATAAGTGGATCGATGACGAGGGCGTCACCAACTACTCCGACGCGCGGCCTTTCGCGCAGGCGGCAAAGGCGCAGGTCATCAAGGATCGCGTCTCGGTAGTTGCCGCCGACCCCTCGCTCGGCTCCGCGATCGCCGAGTTTCACGCCTGGGCTGCCCGCCACGCGGAGCTCGCCGAGGCCGACTGGCTGCAGCGCCAGCGCATCATGCTGGCGGCGCAGACGGGCTACCCGGCTGCGTCCTGCCCCAATGGCGCCGACTGCGGGTCCACCTTCTACCCCTACGCCAGTTTCTACTATCCCTACTACGCGTCGGTTTTCGTGGTAGGCGCCGCGCGTCATTTCCCGCGAGTCTTCAGACAGAGACCGTCCATCTTTGCCCACGATAGGGGCGCCATGCGCTCCGGGCGAGGATCCTTGCGCTAGCGATTCTGACCTGAGTCGACTTCTTGTGGCCAGCTAGACTGCTAGTCGGAATTCGATCGTAACGGATGTGCCCAGCTCGGCTTCCTTCACCACCGCAACGATCTGCTCGACCGAAGAGCGCTTCTTCTTCACGACGAACACCTCCCGTTAAGAGGCGAGGCGTCGTGCCAAACGTCTGCCTTGGGGATCTACGGCGCGGTTACGGCTGCGTAGTGATAATGCCATTCTCTCTTTTCGGCGTCACATCAAACAAGTCTTCGAACTTCAGCGCCTGCGCCGCGCCTTCCGAAAGATAGTGATTGCGCACCATGGTTGCCAGCACGTGCCGATAGCGTTGTAGGGCTCTGCGCCCCATAGCATCCTGCCCGAAAGCGCTTGGCGCTTGCGGCAGACCAGTCAAGTAGAGGCATTGTCCGAGCCCGAGGTGGTCGAGGTCAGTATGAAAGTACGTCTCGGCCGCTTGCGCAATGCCCTGCGCATGCCCGCTAAAAAAGACACTGTTGAGGTACAGTTCCATGACCTCGGGCTTTGTGAATTCGTGATTCACGATCAGCGCGTAGCGAAAGATATTCGATAGACCGAGGATCTCGGCGAGTGCACTCGGCTCATTCCTGGGCTCTTTTACGATTAAGCGCGCAAGCTGCTGAGTGAGCGTGCTTCCGCCGTGGTCTTCGTGGTCGTCCAGGACTGTCATTCCCGTGACGCGAAAGATCGCGATGAGGTCGATCCCAGAGTTGGTAAAGAACCTCTTGTCCTCCACGGACACGATCCCGTTCCTGGCACAGGAGGGGATGCCCGCATATGGCACGTAGCGAAACCCCTTGCCGTGGAGCTCTTGGCGCAGACGCGCCGGGTAGGCCCGCACGACGCTCCTAGCTTGCCCATAGGATAGGAGCTCGCCCAACACAGACATCAGCGGATCGAAAAATATGAGGGACAGCAGCCCTACCCCAACCAGTAGGAGAGAGAGGCGCGCCTTCATTCGAGCATATCGATATCAGTTTCCGAACACGCCACGGATAGCCCTTAGATATTGGGCTTTCCCCGGTATTCCGGACACTTTTGATAGGTGCGAAGATGATATCGGAGGTGTCAGATGGAGCGAAGGAGATTTACGGCGGAGTTTACGCGCGAGGCAGTGAGGCTGGCCACGCAGCCTGGGGCATCAAAGGCAAGGTATCGCGTGAGCTGGGGCTTAATCTGCCTTCCGCTTTGCCCCCGAGTACGCTCGAACCCAAGGCGTAGTAATCTCCTGCAAGTGACTCTAGAAAGAACAACTCTCGTCGACACGCTCTCCGAGAAGATCGGCCTGAACGGTCGTGAAGCTAAGGATATGGTTGAGGCCAGTAGTGTCCGGACGTTATTCGAACAAATTCAGCTGATTGGCGGAAATGGCCGGGATGTCATCGATGACGATGTTATCAAGTAGCTGATCCAAAGGGATTCGCTCGAACATGGTCAGGCTCAAGATCTGTAGCATTTCATAGAGGCTCGCCGAAAGGGCGAGTCGTTTTCTGACGATGGCGACGAGCACGTAGACGGAGACCGCGATCCAAATTTGAGTCTTGACTGCGTTCTCGGATGTTCCGAAAAAGACCTTGATTCGAAGATGCTGCTTTATCCATTTGAAAAACAACTCGACCTGCCACCGACATCGATAAAGCTCGGTGATGGTGATCGCCGGCAGCGCGAAATTGTTGGTCAGGAACACCAGTCGTTTGCCAGTTTCGGGATCCTTGAAACGGATACGGCGCAGAGGCGTGTCGAAGTCCTGTCGGGAGTAAAAGCCGATAAGCACGATGGTTTGATCGCAAATCAACCCGGTGCTTCGATCGACCGGGTGCGAGTAGCGACGCTGAGCTTTGAGATTGGACTTGGCTCGCGTCACAAAGAAGCTGCCTGCTTGGTGAAGGCGATGCAGCCGTTCGAAGTCGATATAGCCGCGGTCCATGACGTAGAAAGCACCCGGTTCGGGCAGCAACAGGTCCAGGACATTGACGTCGTGCAGTTTCCCGTCGCTGATGTGCAGGAACGAAGGGATGTTGCCGCGCAGATCCAGAAGCGTGTGCAGCTTGATGGCCGCCTTGGTCGAGCGAAATGGCGCCCAGGAAAACACCGACAAGCACAGGTCGATGGTGCTGGCATCCAGTGCGTAGACTGTTTCCTTCAGATCGACTCCAAAGGATTCCTCGGCATACAAACGCCGGGCGATCCCAATCAGAGACTGGGCAAAATCGGCGTAGATGCGCCAGTCGCGCACTTCGTTGGCATCGGCCAGCGTGCTGCGCGATACGCGGCTCTTGATGCCCATGTGGTACAGCTTGGCCGCTTGTGCCCGCAGACACGCTTCGATGTCGCGCAGGCTTTCTCGATAGGTCAACTGTGCGAAAGCCATGCACAGATACTGTTCGAGACAGGAGAAGGTCTTGACCTTGTGTTCTCCGCTGTAGCGCGCCACGCACCGTCGAAACGTTGTCAGCGGCAAATGCTGCGTCACTTGCGCGAATACCAGCTTGCCTACGTTCATCGAATTCCCCCGCGAGTGAATTCTTCGCAGGATCGCAAATCGACGCCGCCGTGGGTTTCAAATCGAGACTAAGAAAAAGCATGAACAACCTATTTCAGATCAACTTGTTACTACGATTCCGACGCTAAACGTCCGGACACTACTGAGATAAAGTCCAAAAACGGTCGATCTCCAACCTTTGCCGAAACAAGCGCGTTCTTGTTGGTCGCTTCGAACGTTTCTGCTGTTCGGCGTCATATGTGCGCGCCTACAGCTTGGGATCGGTCCCGCGACGCGTGTGCCAAATTCGCAGCACTTGGACCTCCTCGCCTCGGACGCGGTAGTAGAGGAAATGATGGATCCGAGCAAGATGCAGGCGCTTCACCCCTGGGGTACGTGCATTCGTCACGGGGACGCCGATGCCAGGCTGGGCGCTCAGAAGCGAAAAAGCCTCCGCGAGGTCCTCGTCGAAGGCTTCTGGCGCAAGTGAGCGATTGTCATCCCACCATGTGGCGGCCCGGTCAATCTGCGCTTGCGCCCGCGTCGTGACCCGGACTTTCACGACTCAGCTAGCCATGACGACGCGCGAGCTTCGCGAGCACTTCCTCCGCAGAAACTGTTTCGCCGCGGTCGGCCTCGGCGATAGCGAGCAGAAGCTCGGCTTCTTCCTCGGGGGTCAGGCTGACGCCTTCTTCCTCGTCCCTGGCCAGGACTGTGACGGAGGAGCCTTCCTCGAACGTCGCCCCGTCCAACACGACCTTCCCGCCCACGACCTTTCCAGTAGCGATCTTCATAGAATCAAGAATACTCCGAAATCTTGCCCTTGGTGGGCGACGCCGAACGTCACCGTCTAGCCGCCCGAGCGAGCGGGCGAAGCCCGCTTGCGAGGATCGGCTGCAACGGTTTGTTGGGCCTCATGTCGGATCACTTGTACGTATTGACAAGTGCTTCAACAACGCGATCAACGCAAGCTTTGACATCGGCATGAATTGCGGCCTCAGGGAAAC
>JBOIFB010000192.1:0-5529 GCA_050741415.1 Burkholderiales bacterium
CACCGCGCTGGTCACGCGCGGCGACGACGAGCTGATGCTGGAGGAGAACCAGTCCACCTTCATCCCGCAGGGCGTCAAGCACCGGCTCGCGAACCCCGGCACCAGGCCGCTGCTCATCATCGAAGTCCAATCCGGCGGCTACCTGGGCGAAGACGACATCGTGCGCTTCGACGACCGCTACAACCGCAGCTGAAAGAACCCCGACATGCTTGCCCCCCACCAGACCGGCCGCTTCGCCTCGGGCGACGTGCAAATCTTCTACCTCCTGCTAAATCGGGGTCAGACCACGTTTTCGGAAAAACGTGGTCTGACCCCGATTTTGTTCGTGCACGGGCTGTCGTTCTTCTCCTGGGACTGGGTCGATGTCGCCGCGGCGCTCGGCGCCGATCGCGAGGCGGTCTGCATCGACATGCGCGGCTTCGGCGACTCGGGCTGGAGCGCGGCCAAGGATTATTCGGTGCCGAGCATGGCGCAGGATCTCGCCAACCTCATGGACCACCTGGAATGGCCGCGCGCGATCCTGGCCGGGCATTCGATGGGCGGGCGCAGCGCCGCGTACCTCGCGGCCACGCAGCCCGCGCGCGCGGCCGCCCTGGTGCTGGTGGACTACTCGCCCGACAACGCCCCGGCGGGCTCGGCGCGGGTGGCGCAGACCGTCGCCGCGACGCCCGACGCCTTCGCCTCGATCGATGAGGCGATGCGCTATTTCAAGGCCGGGCCCGGCAAGCGCGCGCGCTTCGAGGCCTACCTGCGCCCGGTCGAAGGCGGCTACGCGCTCAAGCGCGACCCGCATTTCCGCAACCAATTCAGGAAGATCCTCGCGAGCGGCGAGCGGCCCAAGCTCGGCGTGGACATGTGGCAGACGCTGACGGAAGTGCGCTGCCCGGTACTCGCGATCCGCGGCGCGCGCTCGGACCTGTTCGCGCGCGAGACCGTGGCCAAGCTCGAAGCCGCCAACCCCCGCATCCACGTGGCCGAGGTCGATGCCGGCCACAACGTCGCCGGCGACAATCCGCAGGGCTTTGTCGCCGCGCTTGCCCTCTTTCTCGATTCGCTGGAGGAGACCGATCATGAACACACGCGGCATTGACCACCTCGCGATCGTCGCCGACGACATGCCCTTGGCGCTCGATTTCTACACCCGGGTGATGGGATTTCGCTTCGTGCACGCGCGCCGCGTGCCGTTCGAGTCCGACCGCTGGCAGCCGCCGTACGACAAGCTGCGGCACTACTTCTTCGACATGGGCAACGACTCCCTGTTCGCGATCTTCGAGTACCCCAAGGGCCTGCCGCGCCAGAACCGCGACCACGTCGGCGGCATGCAGCACATCGCGTTCCACGTGCCCTACGAGAAGTTCGACGCCACGCTCGAGCACGTCAAGAGCTGCGGCGTGCACGTGATCGGCCCGGTGCCCCTGGGCGGGCGCTTCTGGTCGGCCTACTTCCTCGATCCCTTCGGCATCCGGCTCGAGATCGCCACCAGCCGCACCGAGACCCCGATGTCGAACGTCGATTCGGTGCGCCAGACCGAGGCCGAGGCGCGCGCCGAGCTCGAGACCCTGTTTTCCGACCCGCAGGAAGTCGACCGATGGCTCGCCCGCATGCCGCTCAAAGAGGAACCGGCCACCGCATGAAGAAAATGCACCGGAAAATCGAGGTCCGGAAATCGGCGGAAATCGGGGTCAGACCACATTTTGGAAACTAAAAATGTGGTCTGACCCCGATTTCCGGACGATCCTCGTCACCGGCGGGCTGGGCTACATCGGCTCGCACACCTGCGTCGCGCTGGCGCAGGCGGGCCACCGGATCGTGGTGGTGGACAACCTGTGCAATTCGAAGCCCGCGGTGCTCGAGCGCATGCGCGAGCTCGCGCCGGGAGCGGCGATCGAGTTTTGCCGCGCCGACCTGCGCGAGCGCACCGCGCTCGACGCGGCCTTCGCCGCGCAGCCGGTCGGGGCCGTGATCCACTTCGCCGGCCTGAAGGCGGTCGGCGAGTCGGTCGAGAAGCCGCTGCTGTACTACGACAACAACGTCGGCGGCAGCATCGCGCTGCTCGAAGCGATGGCCCGGTGCGGGGTCAAGCGGATTGTGTTCAGTTCGTCCGCCACGGTGTACGGCGAGCCCGAGCACCTGCCGCTCACCGAGGGCCACCCGCTGCGCCCGGCGAGCCCCTACGGCAAGACCAAGCTCGTGATCGAGCACCTGCTGGCCGATGCCGCCGCGGCCGACCCGGGCTTCGCCTACGCCGCGCTGAGGTACTTCAACCCCATCGGCGCGCACCCTTCGGGCCGCATCGGCGAGGACCCGCGCGGGGTGCCGAACAACCTGTTTCCCTATCTCACCCAGGTCGCCGCCGGCCGGCAGCCGAAGCTGCGCGTGTTCGGCGCCGACTACCCGACCCCCGACGGCAGCGGCGTGCGCGACTATCTGCACGTCGCAGACCTCGCCGCCGGGCACCTCGCGGCGCTCGCCTACCTCGAAAAGAAAAAGCGCTCGATCACGGTCAACCTCGGCACCGGGCGCGGCCGCTCGGTGCTCGAAACGGTGCGCGCGTTCGAAAAGGCCACCGGCCGCAAAGTCCCGCTCGAAATCGTCGCGCGCCGCCCGGGCGACATCGCGAGCTGCTACGCCGACGCATCGCTCGCCGCGCGCGCGCTCGGCTGGCGCGCGAAGCTCGGGCTGGCCGACATGTGCCGCGACGCCTGGCGCTGGCAGGCCGCCAACCCGGACGGATATCCGGGCTAGAATCGCGCCCAGGAGGAGAAAAATGAAATTCAAAATCGCTACACTCGCCGCAGCCGTCGCCTTGTCGTTCGCTGCGTCCGCGCGCCATGCGCAGGCTTTAGAGCTCAAGTTCTCGACTTTCGTGCCGCCCACGCACGGGTTCGTCACCGACGTGCTCGAGCCGCTGGGCAAGGAGATCGAGAAGAAGTCGGGCGGCGCGGTCACGGTGCGCGTGTTCGCCGGCAACTCGCCGTTCGGCAACGTCGCGAACCAGGCCGACCAGGTCAAGCAAGGGGTGGTCGACCTCGCCTTCGGCCTCGACGGCATCCCGCGCGGGCGCTACCTGCGCACCTCGATCATGGAGATGCCGTTCGTGGCCGAGAGCGCCGACCTCGCCTCGCGCACGCTGTGGGCGATGCGCAACGGGGCGCTGGCCGAAGACTGGAAAGGCTTCAAGCTCGCCGCGCTGCAATGCCACAACCCGGGCCTGTTCCACACTCGCGACAAGAAGCTCGAGACGATCTTCGACGTCAAGGGCCTGCGCATGCGCGCGCCCAACCCCTCGACCCAGGACCTGCTCGCCTACCTCGGTGCGACGCCGGTGGGCATGCCGCCGGGGCAGGTGTACGAGAACCTCGAGAAGGGCGTGATCGACGGCGCGGTGTTTCCGTGGGACGCGATCAAAGGCTTTCGTCTCGAGAACCTGCTCAAGCAGCACCTCGATGCGCGCGTGTATTCGAGCTGCTTTCACCTGGTGATGAACCCGCAGCGCTTCGCGGCCTATCCCCCCGCGGTGCAAAAAGCGATCGACAGCGCGATCGGCGCTCCGCTGGTGGACAAGTTCGGCGGCTGGTGGGCGAAATGGGACAAGGCCGGCTACGACGCCGCGATGAAAGCCGGCGGCGTGCTGGTGCACGTGTCCGACGCCACGCGCGACAAGTGGCGCGCGCAGCTCCAGCCGGTGATCGACCAGGAGCTCGCCAAGCTCGAGAAAGAAGGCGTGCCCAACGCGCGCGCCATCTACGACGAGATGCGCCGTACGGAAGCAAAGCTGGCTAGGTAAGCAGGGGACAGACCCCATTTTGGAAAATCGGGGTCAGACCACATTTTAGATTCTAAAAATGTGGTCTGACCCCGATTTCCGTGCCGCCGACCGCATCGCCTGCTGGCTCGCCTACGCCGGCATGGCGGCGCTGTGCGGGGCGATGCTGGTGCAGATCGCCGACATCGCGACCCGGCGCACGCTCGGCTTTTCGATCCTGGGCACCATCGACCTGACCCAGCTCGGGGTCATGAGCTGCGTGTTCCTCGCCATGCCGCTCGCATTCCTGCGCGGCACCCACGTCGGGGTCGAGTTCCTGACCGATGCGCTCCCCGGCCCGCTCCTGCGCGCGGTCAAGTTCGCCGCCGGCCTGGCCGGCGCCGCGTTCATGCTCGCGCTCGCCTGGTACGGCCTGCTGCAGGCGCAGATCCAGCTCGCCCAGGGCGACCGGTCGGTGACGCTCGGCGTGCCGATGATCCTGTATTGGGCGCCGCTGCTGGTGGGCACCCTCGCCTCGGCGGCGACCGCGCTCATCGCGGCGCTTGCGGCCCTGCGCGCGGACGACGTCGGCTGATGCAGGGCCCGCTGCTCGGCGTGGCCGGCTTCGGCGCGGTGCTGGTGCTGATCGCGCTCAGGGTGCCGGTCGGCATCGCCATGGGCGTGATCGGCGCGCTCGGCTACGGCCTGACCTACGGCTGGTCGAGCCTCGCTTTCGTACTCGGGCGCGCGCCGTTCGATTCGGTCTTCCCGGTGAGCCTGTCGGTGGTGCCGCTGTTCGTCATGATGGGCGTGTTCGCCGGCCGCACCGGGCTCTCGCAGAGCCTGTACAACCTGGTCGCCTCGTTCATCGGCCACCTGCACGGCGGGCTTGCCATGGCGACCGTCGGCGCGAGCGCCATGTTCGGCGCGGTGTGCGGCTCCTCGATCGCCACCGCCGCCACCATCGGCCGCATCGCGCTGCCTGAGATGCGCCGCCACGGCTACGACGACCGGCTCGCCTCGGCCTCGGTCGCCGCCGGCGGCACGCTCGGGGTGATGATTCCGCCCTCGATCATGTTCGTCATCTACGGCCTGATGACCGAGAACCCGATCGGGCAACTGTTCGTCGCGGGCATCCTGCCCGGCCTGCTCGGGATGGGCCTGTACATGGGCGCGGTGCGCTGGACTACCTGGCGCCACGCCGGGATGGGCCCGGCCGCGGAGCGCCGCACCTGGCCCGAGCGCCTGCGCGGCCTTGTCGAGGTGTGGCAGGTGGTGCTGCTGTTCGGCCTGGTGCTGGGCGGCATGTACCTGGGCTGGTTCTCGCCCACCGAGGCGGCCGCGGTGGGCGCCTTCGGCGCGCTTGCGCTCGCCGCGATCGGCGGGGCGCTCTCGCGCGAGGTGCTCGCGCGCGGCCTGATCGAGACCGCCGGCACCACCGCGATGATCTTCATGATCCTGATCGGCGCCGCGGTGTTCAACTTTTTCGTCGACGCCACCGGCCTCACTCAGTCGATGATCCAGTTCATGCGCGAGCTGGGCTGGGGCCGCTTCGAGGTGCTGGCCGCGCTGTGCGCCTTCTACATCGTGCTCGGCTGCCTGATGGACAGCCTGTCGATGATCCTGCTCACCCTGGGCGCGGTCTATCCGCTGGTCAAGTCCTTCGGCTTCGACCCGATCTGGTTCGGCGTGCTGCTCGTGACCCTCTCGGAGATCGGCATGATCACCCCGCCGGTGGGGATGAACCTCTTCGTGCTGCGCAGCGTGGCCGACATCCGGCTCGA
>JBOIFB010000193.1:0-5515 GCA_050741415.1 Burkholderiales bacterium
ACTCGATAAGCGCGTCAAGCACCGCATCGGGCGCCTCAGCCATGAGCGAATGGCCGGACGAGCCGATCAGTACCGTGCGACTGCCTGCAAGCGCCTGCGCGAGCGGCGCGGCGGCCTCGGGCGGCGTCATCGCGTCCCGCCGCCCGAGCACGAACAGCGCGGGGCATTTCACGCTGCGCGCGCTCTCCAGCCCGGCGGCGTAGTCGATGCAGGCCTTGAGATCGATGTAGAGCACGCCCGGCGCCAGGCGCGCCAGGCGCGCAAGCGTGTCGCCGTACATCCACATGCCGGGATTGGGGTTGCCGCCGAGCGGCACCTGCGGCGCATGGCCCCAGATCGTTTCCATGTCGAACGCGCCCTGCTCGTTGTTTCGCGCCGCTTCGAGGAACGCCTCCGACACTTTCATCGGGAAGGCGACGCCGACCAGCGCGATGCGCTCGACGCGCACGGGGTGGCGCGCGGCGCACTCGAGCGCGATCAAGGCGCCCATCGAGTGGCCGATAAGCGCAGCTTTGCCCAGGCCCAACATGTCGAGCAGTCGCGCCACCCAGTCCGCCGCCTCCGCCACCGACGCGAGCGGCGGTCCTTCGCTGCGCCCGTGCCCCGGCAGGTCGAGCGCAAGGACGTTGCGGCCGTGATAGCCGAAGTAACGGCTCTGCAGACCGAACCAGCTGTGGTCCAGACCCGCGCCGTGCAGGAACACGATCGTCGGCCGCGCCGGATCCACCTCGTGCGCAGCGTTGTAGGCAAAGACTTGCTTGCCGTCGACGGTGAAATTCATCGCGAAGCCTTCTTCGCCGCCCCCAGCGCGCGGCCAAGGTCGTCGATCAGGTCCTGCGCGTCCTCCAGGCCGACCGACAGACGAACCGTGCCGGCGCCGATGCCGGCTTTTCTCAAGTCTTCGTCCGACATGCGGTAATGGGTGGTGCTGGCGGGATGAATCACCAGCGACTTCGCGTCGCCCACGTTGGCGAGATGCGAGAAAACGCGCAGAGCCTCGATAAACGAGCGCCCGGCGGCTCGCCCGCCTTTCAGGTTGAACGAGAACACCGCGCCCGCGCCGCGCGGCAGGAGGCGCTCGGCCAGCGCGTGGTCCGGATGCGAAGGCAGCCCGGGGTAGGAAACCGTCTCGACCATCGGGTGCGCGGCGAGGAAGGCCGCGACCTTGCACGTGTTCCCGACGTGGCGCGGCATGCGCAGGTGCAGCGTCTCGATGCCCTGCAGGATGTGGAACGCGGTCATCGGCGCCATGCAGGCGCCGAAGTCGCGCAGACCCTCGCGCCGCGCGCGCAGCAGGAAGGCACGCGTGCCGGACTCTTCCTCGAAGTCCATGTCGTGGAAGCCCTCGTAGGGCGCGGTAAGCTGGGGAAATCTGCCGCTTTTTTCCCAGTCGAAGCGCCCCGAGTCGACCAGCACGCCGCCGATCGCCACTCCGTGGCCGCCGAGGAACTTGGTCGCCGAGTGGTACAGCAGGTCGGCACCAAGTTCAAACGGCTTCATCAGGTAGGGCGTAGTGAAGGTCGAGTCGACCAGCAGCGGCAGGCCGGCAGCGTGCGCGATGCGCGCCACCTCGGGGATGTCGAGCACGTCGAGCCCCGGGTTGCCGAGCGTTTCGCCGAACACCAGCCGTGTGTTGTCCCGAATCGCACGTTCGAAATTTTTCGGGTCGCGCGGGCTGACGAAACTCGTCTCGATGCCGAAGCGCCTGAGCGTGTAGCCCAGCAGGTTGTGCGAGCCGCCGTAAAGGGAATTCGAGGCAACCACGTGCTGCCCCGCATCGAGCAGCGTCACGACCGCAAGGTGCAGCGCTGCTTGCCCCGAGGCGGTCGCGATCGCGCCGACTCCGCCTTCGAGCGCGGCGACGCGCTCCTCGAGCACCGCCACGGTCGGATTGGACAGGCGCGAGTACACGTGCCCCGCGCGCTCCATGTTGAACAGCGAAGCCGCGTGCTCGGTGTCGCGGAACACGTACGAGGTGGTGGCGTAGATCGGCACCGCGCGGCTTGCAGTCGCCGCATCGGGCGACTGCCCGGCGTGCAGCGCGAGCGTGTCGAAGGCGGGATATTTGGGTGCAGCCATTGCGGGCTCCGCAAAAGAAAACGCCCCTCGCAAGGGGCGTCGGTGGGACCGGCTCGTCTAGTGCAGGTGCTTGCGGCTCGGCTTGGTGTAGGCCTCGAATGCACGCTCGGGCTGTTTCGGTTGCGCGGCTTTTTCCTTCCAGTCGCGGTCGAACAGGTCGTTTACCAGCATCACCACTTCGGCCGCGCGCTCCTTGTCGAACTGCCGCTCGAGCAGCGCGGACACGTCTTCCATCATGCAGCGCCGCTGCGCCTCGTGGATCGCCTGCGCAGTCGGGCCGACGAACAGCAGGCGCCCTTCCTGGTCGCCGTTTTCCTGGTACAGGGTGAGGTCGACCTCTACCGCCTCGTAGCAGTAGGGACCGAGGTTCTCCAGCGCCTCGTCCAGCGCGCGATGAAAGCTGCGGCCGATCTCGCCGGTCCAGCACACGTACAGGATGAGGTCCTTCTCGTCGAATTTTAGGCCCGGTTCGTCCGGCTCGAGACTCTTGACGTCGCCCAGGCCCTCGGCGTCCAGATATTCGAGCCAGGGCGCCAGTGCCTGCTCGATCTGCTTCTTCGAGACCCCTTCCAATATGGGGATTTCTGCGTGGACGTGAACTTCGACGCGCATGGCGCAATCCTTGCGGAAAAAGCGTGACATTCTACCATCCAGGCTCGCACCGAAGGCTTGATTCCGCGCCCCGGGGCACAAAGCTTGCTTGTAGTTGCACAAGGAGGCCGCGATGAACGTCCTATACGACAACGGCGACTATTATGTGACGGAGTTCCCCGGCGGCGGCATAGAGCTGGTGGATACGCGCGCAGGGCGGGGCGCCTACTTGGAGGGTGCCCTGGAGCGTCAGTTCCGTGCCGGAATGGCGCACCTCATTTCGGACGGAACGGACGAAGAGTCGGTCGAAGCATTCCTCGGCGGCTATCGGGCGTTGCTCACTAATCCGATGGTGTTCCACTAGCGCCGGCGCGGTTTCGCAGCCCGGCGGCGCGAATCCGCTAGGATTCGCGCAATGGTACGTCCCGATTACGCTGGCGCCGGCCTGCTCAACCTGATCGCCTCGCTGGTCGAGTCACGCGGCGGCCGGGCACGCCACCCGACCCTGGAGCTGCTGCCGCCGGCGGAGATCGCTGCAGCGCGCAACGTGCTATTGCTGATCGTCGACGGGCTGGGCGATCTGTACGTGACGCGGCGCGCCTACGACGACCTCGCGGGCCTGGTGCGCGCGACCGAGGCCGCGGTCAAGTCCGGCAACGAACCGAAATTCGTCTACGTCTACTGGCCGCTGTACGACACGGTGTCGCACGTGCACGGCGCGCGCGGCGCAATGGCTCGACGGCCGCGCCCGGGTGTGCGCGAGCCGCGAGCTGCTGGCAGAGGGCTGGTTCGGCACCGGGCCTACGCACCCGCAAATCGCCGAGCGCATCGGCGACGTCACGCTGGTGATGAACGAAGGGTTTACCATCAAGGACTGGACGCCGGGCGAGCCTCGGCACCTGCACATCGGCAACCACGGCGGAACGAGCGCGGAGGAAATGATGATCCCGCTGATGGTCGCCGCGACCTAAGGAGGAGGAAATGAAAGCAACCGTCAACGGTTTCGAGACCAGCTACGAGCTCCACGGCAAGGAAGGCGCACCCTGGCTCACCCTGAGCCATTCGCTTGCCTGCAGCACGCGCATGTGGGACCCGCAGATCGAAGCTTTCAAGAACCGCTACCGGATTCTCGCCTACGACACCCGCGGCCACGGTGCGAGCGCGGCGCCCGCGGGCGCCTATACGCTTGAGCAGCTCTCAGACGACCTGCGCGCGCTGCTCAGGCACCTGGCGATCGACAGCACGCATTTCGTCGGACTCTCGATGGGCGGCATGATCGGGCAGACCTTCGCGCTCAAGTATCCCGGCGTGTTCCGCAGCCTGACTCTGGCCGACACCACCAGCCGCTACCCGGCCGACGCGGCCGGCGTGTGGGCCGAGCGCATCCGCGCGGTCGAGGCGCGCGGTATGCAGCCGCTGGTTCAGCCGACCCTTGAGCGCTGGTTCACCGAAGCATTTCGCAAGTTGCATCCCGAGGTAGTGCAGCGGGTTGCAGTCCTGATCGCCGGCACGCCGGTGGCGGGCTACGCCGGCTGCTGCCACGCGATCCCGAAGATCAACCTGACCGCCAGGCTGAAAGAAATCAAGTGTCCGATCCTGGTGATCTGCGGCGACAAGGACCCGGGCACCCCGCCGGCAATGGCGCGCGAGATCCACGACAGCGCGCCAGGCTCGAAGCTGGTGCTGATCGCGGACGCGGCGCACCTATCCAACCTGGAGAAGCCGGCGGACTTCAATCGCGCGCTGGAGGCGTTCCTTTCATCCCTGTCCAGCGCTTGAGGCCCGGCGCGCGGATGCCGAACAGGTCGAGCACGCGCGCCACGGTGTGCTCGACCAGCTGCTCGATGCTCTTCGGCTTGGCATAGAGCGCCGGCGCGGGAGGAAAAATGATCCCGCCCATCTCGGTCACCGCGACCATGTTGCGCAGGTGCGCCAGGTTGAGCGGGGCCTCGCGCGGCAGCAGCACCAGGCGCCGACGCTCCTTGAGCACCACGTCCGCTGCGCGCGAGACCAGGTCGTCGGCGTGCGCGTGCGCCACCGCGGCGAGCGTCTTCATCGAGCAGGGCGCGATCGCCATGCCCTCGGTCAGGAACGACCCGCTCGCGAGCGCAGCACCGACGTCGCGCGGGCCGTAGGCGGCGTCGGCCAGGCGCTCGACTTCGCGCCGCTTCAGACCCAGCTCCTGCCACGCCGTCAGCGCGCCCGCTTCCGACAGCACGAGGTGGCTCTCCCAGCCGCGTTGCCGCCGCAGCGCCTCGAGCAGCTTCACCCCGTATGCCGCGCCGGTCGCACCGGTAATCGCCACGATCAGACGTTTTGCCATGGCTGCAAGCCTACCTGAAGCGCACCGCATCGTGCGCCTTGACGCTCATCGGGCACCGGCTAGGATGCGTAAAGAGGCGTCATGACTGCGCAGAACCGCAATTACCTGTTCGTCGCGCTCGCCGCGGGCGCCGTGTTCGCGCTCGGCCTGGGGGTGCGCCAGGCGCAGCCGCTGTTCATCAGCGCGATCAACTCCTCGACCGGGATCGGCTACGCCACGATCAGCCTCGCGTTCGGCATTGCGCAGCTTATGTGGGGCGTGGCTCAACCGGTGGCCGGCGCGATCGCCGACCGGTACGGTCCCCGCCCGGTGATGATCAGCGGCGCGCTGCTGGTTTCCGCCGCCACCGCTCTCACCCCGCTGGCGCACAGCGGGCTTGCGCTCTCGCTCCTGATTGGGGTGCTCGCGGCGTCCGGCGCGGGCGCGCTCGGACCATCGCTGCTGATGTCCGTGGCGAATCGCTGGCTCCCGGAGGCGAAGCGTGCGTTCGCGAGCGGCGTCGTCAACGCCGGCGGCTCGTTC
>JBOIFB010000194.1:0-5484 GCA_050741415.1 Burkholderiales bacterium
GTCTCACTGCCTCACGCTTGAACTCCGCCGTGAATTTCCTGCGCTCCATTTGACACCTCCGATAGCATCTTCGCACCTATCAAAAGTGTCCGGAATATCAGGGGAAGCCCACCCTAGTGTCCCGTACTCGAAGTCATGACGGGGAGCTTACGCTGTCCCTTTTGCGTGCCGGACCCCTCGCGGTTGCTGGCTTCCGAGGGTCTCGTACTCGCGCTTCGCGACGGGTACCCGGTATCGCGTGGCCACAGCCTGATCGTGCCGAGGCGGCACGTGGGATCGTTCGGGGAGGTGAGCCTGGAGGAGCAAAGCGCGATGCTGGCGATGCTGCAGCGCGTGAGGGCGATGCTGGACGCGGAGCTGCGGCCGGACGGATACAACATCGGCATCAACGATGGCGCGGCGGCCGGCCAGACTGTCATGCACGTGCATATGCATGTCATCCCCCGGTATCGCGGCGACCGGCCCGACCCGCGCGGGGGGATCCGCTGGATCATTCCGGAGAAGGCCGACTATTGGAGCGGCAGGGGCGAATGACCGCTCCGCCCGGCGATAGGGGCCAGCTCGAGTTCCTGCAGCACGTGCAGCGGATTTTCGACGAAGGCGAGTTTGTCGCGACGTACAAGTTCGCCCTGCTCATCGCGCTGGTGGAGCTGGCGATCGAGCGCGGCGACGACACGGGCGCGGCCCTCGAGCTGGATCTGCATTCCATCGCGGAGAAGTTCATCGAGCAGTACTGGCCCCACGCCGCACCCTACGGCGCGGCAGACGGCGCGCCTGCCGTGCTCGTTCAGAACCGCGGCAGCCAGGCGGCGATCGTGGCGCGCATAGCGCAGGCGCGCGGGCGATTCGGCAGCCTCGCGCGCGCCAGGAGCGACAGGAGCTGGCGCGGCTTCGCCGGCGGCATCGCGCAGATCGTCAGGCAGATGCCGCTCTGGAAGCTGCAGACCCTGCGGCGCCGGAATGTCCCCTTCCTCTACGAAAGAAGCAGCGGCGCGCACATCACGCTTCTTCCCGGCGTGGCCTTCAACCTGCGGCGGTTCGGCGCGCTGATCCAGCTGCTGGCCAGGTCCGCATGGGTGCAGTACATCCGTGCCAACCCCAGGAACGCGCCCGCGGTGGGCGGCGCGGCGGATCTGGAGCTGTTCCTGTTCGGCGGCGCACGGGTCGATCTCTCCGCGGCAAGGGCCGCGCTGCAGGAGATGCAGGAGAACCGCTGCTTCTACTGCGGCAGCGCGATGAGGCAGGATCCGCACGTCGACCATTTCATTCCGTGGTCGCGCTACCCGCGCGATCTCGCGCAGAACTTCGTTCTCGCGCACAGCGCCTGCAACCTCGACAAGGGCGATCTGCTCTGCGCGCCGGCGCACCTCGCGCGCTGGGTGAAGCGCAACCGCGAGCTGGGGGCCGACCTTGCGGCCCGCCTGTCGCCGGCGGGATTCCTCGACGATCAACCCGCGGCGCTGCAGGTAGCGCGCTGGGCCTACCAGCAGGCCGAGGCCGCGTCGGCGCAGCTTTGGGTGAGCCTGAAATACACGGTGAACGCCGACCGGCGGTGTCTGGAGATACTGGGCGGGTGAGGGTTACGCGGGCCACTTGCGCAGGGCTATGAGCGCAGGAAATGGGGTCTGACCCCATTTTCACAAGGCGGCGGCCTTGGTGGCCCAGAACTGCTCGGGGAGCCTGGCCTTGTCGCCGTAGGCGTGCCAGGTGAAGGTCGGCGCCGGGCCGTCGGGGTAGAGGTGGGTGAAGCGCACGGTGCAGGTGCCTGCGCGGCCGGTGGTTTCGCGGATGGCGGCGAGGGTGGCGGCTTTGACTTTCGCTTCGAGGGCGAGGAAGCCGCTCCAGGGGATCGCGGTCTCGACGGTGTCGCGCATGACGCCGCGCGCGATGGCGTGCTCGCGCAGGGTGGGGCCGCGCAGGAATTTGTCGCGCCAGTTGGCGGCGGGGCCGCATCTTTTTCGCCCGCGCGCGAACCGGCGCTCGAGCGCCTCGTCGAGGAGCAGGTACCCGGCCGGGGCGTCCCCGAGGGCGGCGAGCGTGAAGACGGCGAGGTTGCGGTACGCCTGCGGTGCGCCGAGCTTCCGCCCGGCAAGAGCTTGCTGGAGTTCATGCACCAGGGGCCTCGCTGGAGGTCGGGAGGCCAGTGTCGAACCCGGCAGGCTCAGGGGATGGGCCTGATCCCCGCGCGGCACCCGGGAGTAGAATCGCTCCATGCTCGATTGGACCACTTGTCAGGCTGTCGAACGCGACCCGGAGCGGCTGAGCGGCGCCTGGGTGTTCCGCGGCACGCGCGTACCGGTGAGCGCGCTGTTCGAGAACCTGGAGGGCGGGGCGACGCTGGACCAGTTCCTCGAATGGTTCCCGGGCGTCGCGCGCGCCGACGCCGAAGCGGTCCTCGAGCACGCGGCACGCAGCCTGCAGCCCGCCTGATCGGGGTATTTCCGTTGCCGCCCACCTGAGGCGGAACACGTCCGCCTGCGCAGCGTCAGGCTCAGGGCACGAGCCCGTGCCTAGGTCCCGTGCAGCACGCGCACTGCGGGGCGGGACGCTCGCCCCGTTCGCGGCCGCACGCGGATCTCCACGTCCCGGCCCAGACGCACGAGGAAATCCATCAGGCGCTCGACCGAGTAGCGCTCGAGCCGGTAGCGGACCAGGTCGGACACGTGCGGCTGGAGGATGCCGAGCAGGCTCGCGCTCGCCGCCTGGGTCAGGCGGCGCTCGCGCAACAGCCGGTTCACTTCCATCGCCAGCTCGACTTTCAGCGTGCGCTCCCGGGCGTCGGTGTAGCCGAGGTCCGCGAACACGTTGCCGCTACCCGTTTCGACTGGAATCTTTTTCCGCGCCATACCTTTCCTCGTAGTCCTCGCGCGCCGCCTTGAGCCGTTCCTCGATCAGCCGGACATCCTGGCGCGCCGTGCGGATGCCGGAGGGCGATTTCTTCTGAAACGCATGCAGCACGTACACCGCCTTTTCGAAGCGTGCCGTGTACACCGCCCGCCACGTCCCTGCCGCGTCGTTCTCCACGATCTCGAGCACGCCCGGCCCCAGGCCCTTCCAGGGCTTGACCGAAGGCGGACGCCCGCCGAACTGCACCACGCCCAGCGCGAAGCCGATCCGGCTCATGACCTGCTCCGGAAATCTCAGCAAGTCCCTGCGCGACGCGCCGACCCAGTGCAAGGGCTTCTCGCCGGCGGCTCGCCGCGGTCGCGTCACGGATTATACCTAATTCGGTATGCAGGGCGCATCGGATGGGACCTTCTCGAGGGCTCAACGCACGAGCGCGGCCGTCGGTAGACTCGCCGCATGGCGAAAAAGCGCCTCTTCGATCCGGCTCTGGCCACCCCCTACCGACCGGGGGCGCCGCGAACAAGTCGAGCCTGGCCCCGTTTCTTGTAAGCTAACCGATCGAGCGAAAGCAAAGGAACAGCAATGGCCGAGGCATACATCGTTGAAGCACTGCGCACCGCCGGCGGACGCCGCGGCGGGCGGCTTGCCGGATGGCATCCGGCGGACATGGCGGGCGAGGTGCTGAATGCGCTGGTCGAGCGTACCGGGATCGACCCGGCGGCGATCGAGGACGTGATCATGGGCTGCGTCGGGCAGGTGGGCGAGCAGAGCCTGCACATCGGGCGCAACGCGGTGCTGGCGTCGAGGCTCCCCGACAGCGTGCCGGCGGTGTCGATCGACCGGCAGTGCGGCTCGTCGCAGCAGGCGCTGCACTTCGCCGCGCAGGCGGTGATGTCGGGCACGCAGGACGTGGTGATCGCGGCAGGCGTCGAGAGCATGACGCGGGTGCCGATGGGGACCTCCGCCGCGCTGCCGACCAAGCAGGGCATCGGCGTCGGGCCGTGGTCGAAGCGGATTCAGGAGCGCTACGGCGTCGACGCCTTCAGCCAGTTCACCGGCGCCGAGATGATGGCGGAGAAGTACGACCTTTCGCGCGAGACGCTCGACGCGTTCGCGCTCGCGAGCCACCGGCGCGCGGCCGCCGCGACGAAGGCGGGGGCTTTTGCGCGCGAGATCGTGCCGCTCGCGGTGCAGGACGCCGAGGGGCGCACGGTGATGCACGACCGCGACGAAGGCATCCGCTACGACGCCTCGCCCGAGTCGATCGCGGCGGTGAAGCTGTTGCGCGAGGGCGGGCGGGTCACGGCGGCCAACGCGAGCCAGATCTGCGACGGCGCTTCCGGCCTGCTGGTGGTGAGCGAGCGCGCGCTGAAGGCGCACGGGCTCAAGCCGCGCGCGCGCATCCACGGCCTCGCGCTCACCGCGGGCGATCCGGTGATCATGTTGGAAGAACCGATCCCGGCCACGCGCCGGGCGCTCGAGCGCGCCGGGATGAAGATCGGCGACATCGACCTCTACGAGGTGAACGAGGCCTTCGCCTCGGTGCCGCTCGCCTGGCTGCGCGCGACCGGCGCCGACCCGGCAAAGCTGAACGTCAACGGCGGCGCGATCGCGCTCGGCCACCCGCTCGGCGCGACCGGGGCGAAGCTGATGGCGACGCTGATCAACGCGCTGCACGCGCGCGGCAAGCGCTGGGGGCTGCAGACGATGTGCGAGGGCGGCGGCATCGCGAACGCCACCATCGTGGAGGCTTTGTAGAGCGGCATGGCGGACGAGAACGACTGGCTCGGCGTAGAGCAGGCGCGCATCGCGTCGCGCAGGACTGCGCTCGGGGTCGAACCGCCGAAGGTCGAGACGGACAAGGACGAGAAGGAAGGGGCCTGGGGGCTCGCGCTCTCGGGCGGCGGGATCCGCAGCGCGACGTTTGCGCTCGGGGTGCTGCAGGCGCTCGCGATCGCGCAGGTCGAGGGCGGCAACGGCAAGCGCACGGCGTGGCTGCGCTGTTTCGATTACCTCTCGACGGTGAGCGGCGGCGGGTACGTCGGCGCGTTTTTCGTCAGCCTGTTTCTGCCGCGACGGCTGAATCCGCCGCCGCCCGAGGCCTCGTCGCTGCGCGAGGCGATCGCAAGCGTGCTGCCGCAGGGGATGCGCGGCAAGTTGGGGCTCGCGAAGGAGGCGGCCGCCCCGCAAGAGAAGTCCAAGGCCGAGTACTGCCGCGATGCGGCGGAACACGCCTACCATGTGCTGCAGGACGATCCGCCGGGGCGGGTGCGCAGCAGCGAGGCCTACGACTGGCGGCGCCGGCCGCTCGCGTGGCTGCGCGAGAACGGGCGCTATCTGACGCCGACCGGCGCGGGGGACTATGTGTACGCGGCGGGCCTCGCGCTGCGCAACTGGTTTTCGCTCCACTACGTGATCGGCACCGCGCTCGTGCTGCTGTTTGCGCTGGTGGCGTGGCTCAAGGCGTCGCTCGCGGTGGTCCAGCCTTCGCTCGTCGCGCTGCTCCAGCCGGGGTCGCATTTCGATTTTTTCGCGCTGCGCGCCTGGGCGATCCCCGACCCGCAGCACTGGGACTTCTGGTGGAGCCCGCTGTGGGTGCTGCCGATCGCGCTAGTGGTGCTTTGGCTGGCGCCGAGC
>JBOIFB010000195.1:0-5463 GCA_050741415.1 Burkholderiales bacterium
GGCGGGGCTCGCCTTCGGCGTGTTACTGCATCCGCTGGACTACCTGTGCATTTTGGCGCTGCTCGGCTTTTTTGCGTTCGTCGCCCATGGGGCTCGTGTTCCCGGAGGCTTTCTGCTCGGCGCCGTGTTCGCTCTCGACCAGTTCGGTGTAGGCGAAGAACGCGCGCTCGCGATCGCCATGACCGTGTTCGTCTCCAGCATTGCGGCCGTGGCGGCCATCGGTGCCTTCAATCTCTGGCGCCACGGCATCGCGCTCGGTGAGCTGCGGGCACAGGACGTTGCCGATGACGTCCGCGCCTAATTTCGCGCGGCGGTTCCGACGCATCGGCACGGCCGGAATCCTGTTCCAGGGAGGTGCGGCAGCTGCACGCGCTGCGGCGCGTGATCGCGCGTTCCTGGTGGTTGTCGCAGCTCTGGTACCGGCTGCGCTTCAACCTCGAGGGACGCCCGAAGGGAAAAGCGGCGCCGGCGAACCTCGAGGCAGATCCCCAGGCCGAGATCTGGGGCGTGCTCTACCGCCTCACGCGCCGGGACCTGGTGTGGCTGGACAGCACCGAGGGCGTGCCGGGACGACGCTACCGGCATCTGTGGGTCGAGGCGAAGGACCTGGCCGGCCGGCGCGTACCCTGCGTGACCTACATCGCCAACGGAAAAGATAAAGACGGCCGGCCTTCGCTGCGCTACCTCACGCTGCTGCGGGAAGGAGCGCGCGCGCACGGCCTCCCCGAGAGCGCTGGCTGCGATATCTGGACAGCGTGCGGCACGCCGAATAACGCGCTGCAGGCCGATCAGATCGCCAGCGCGCCGATCAGCGTCGGCACGGTTCGCCCGAGCGAGTTGGGAAGCGCAGCGAGAGCCATCTCTTCGAGTACGTCGATTTCGCGCCAGGTTACGCGTTCAGCGCCGAATTCCTCGACTACCGTGCGCCGCGCTGCGCAATGCTCGATTCGAGCGCGCTCAGGATGGGACAGGCGTCGAGCGGCTTTTCGTCGCGCGAGCAGGCCTCGATCAGCCCGCCGAGCGCCTGCGACATCGCTTTCAGCGCCTTGATTTTCGCCTCGAGCCGCAGCTTCTTCTCGAGCGCCACGCGGTAAATGTCGTCGCAGCAGGATTTGTCATCGCCGCGCATCTCGAGCAGCTCGCGGATCTCCGCCAGCGAGAAACCGCATTGCTGCGCGTGCCTGATGAAGCTGAGCCGGCGCAGCGCATCGTCGCTATAGAGCCGGTACCCGGAGCCGCTGCGCTGCTTCGGCGCGAGCAGTCCCTCGCGCTCATAGAACCGGACGCTGTCGGTGCTGATTTGCGCGCCCGCCGCGACCTGGCCGATCGTAAGCAGGGCAGGCGCATGCACCGCGTCGGGCGCCGTTCGGCTGCGCGGGTTCCTTTGCTTGAGCCGGAGCACTTCAATCATTTTCGTCACCTATCGTCTCTCCGTCGCAACGCCCTCGCGGACGGCGCGGACTCGTTTCCGGCCCAGGGGCTGCGCTTCGACGCACTACCGCAGAATGTTCTTGACTCTGGAGTCTACTCCAAGGTTTAGAGTGCTTCGCGTGTAAAGCGTCAACGTTGCGCGAGCGGCCCTGTACCGGGGAAAAAGGAGAAAACCCATGAATCAAGTCACGTTGAAGATCGAAGGCATGCACTGCGAGGGTTGCGCGCAGGTGATCGAGGCGCTGCTCGCACGCGAGGACGGGGTGCAGAAGGTCGCGGTGTCGTACGCGAAGCGCGAGGCGCGCCTGCTGCTCGACCCGGCCGCGACCGATCCGGCAAAGCTTGCGGCCGCCATTGAGCGTGCCGGCTACCGGGTCGCGGAGCCCGGCGCGTGAGCGGGACGGAGCTGTGGAGCCTGTTCGTAATGCCGCTCGGCCTCGGCCTGTTCGGCTTCATCGAGCCGTGCTCGCTCGGCTCGACGCTGTTGTTCGTCAAGTACCTCGAAGGCAGGGGGAAAAGCGCGATGCTCGGCGAGACGCTTCTTTTCATGCTCGTGCGCGCCGCATTCATCGGTTCGCTCGGAATTTTCGCCGCTCTGGTTGGAACGGCATTCATTGGCCTGCAAAAGGGCGTGTGGATCGTTTTCGGCCTGGCCTATGCGGCGCTCGGCCTGCTGCTGCTTGCCGGCTACGGCGCGCGGGTGATGGTTCCGCTCGGCCTGCGCCTGTCGCGCATCGGCGGGCGGCGCGCCTCGGCAGGGCTGGGCGTGCTGTTCGGGCTCAACATTCCGGCCTGCGCCGCGCCGCTGCTCGCGGTGCTGCTTGGCGCGGCGGCGGCCGGCGGCGCGAGCGGCGGCACGCTCGCCGCGGGCTTCGTGTCGCTGGGCGTGTTCGGCCTCGCGCTGTCGCTGCCGCTGCTGCTCGCCGTATTTTCCTCGCGTGCCCGGGCCTGGCTCGAGCGCCTGGCGCGCTGGGGCGCGCGCTATCCGCGCTGGGCCGGTCTGGTGCTGGTGCTGCTGGGCGCGTGGTCGATCCGTTTCGGGCTGGCAGCCGGCTGAAGGAGGCAACATGACTCAGACAACGATGAATCCTGCGGGTGCGGGGATGTGGAGCGACGAACCGGCGAGCCGGCCGGATCGGGCCCGCATCCGCGCCCGCATCGGCGGCCTGCACTGTTCGCTCTGCACCGGAACCATCGAGCGCGCGCTGGGGCGCCAGGCGGGCGTCGAGAAGGTGGCGGTGAGCCTTACCCACGAGCAGGCGCTGGTCGAATTCGACCCGGCGAGAATCGCCCCGGACGCGATCCTCGGCTCGCTGCGCGGCATCGGCTACACCATCCACGATCCGCGCAAGCTCAGGTCGTTCGAGGAGGAGGAGCGCGAGCTGGTGCGCGAGGGACGCCGCTTCCTCGCGGCGACCACGCTCAGCATCGTCGCGGTGGCGCTGCTGGCGGATCCGTCGCAGAGCTGGCGCATGGCGCTCGACGCGGTCGCGGTGCTGGGCCTGATCGGGTTCGTGTTTCTCGTGCTGCGCGCCGAGGGCTTCGCGCGCGCGATCGGCGGCGCCGCGGCGCTCGGCGCGCTCGCCGCCGCGCTCCTTGCGGCCAAGCAATCGGGCACGCTGCCCGTGCCGGTGTCCTGGGTCATGGCGCTGCTCGCCGCGACCCTGGTGTTCGGCGTCGGCGGGCACATCCTGCGCATGGCGATCCAGGCCCTGCGGCGCGGCATCCTCAACCAGCACGTGCTGCTCGAGGCCGCGGCCCTGGCCGGACTCGCCGGCGGGACGCTGGGGTTGGCGATGGGCTCGCCGGCGGATTATCCGAGCGCGGCATTCTTCGCCGTCGCGGTGATGGTCGCCACCTATCACATTTTCTCGGAATGGCTGTCGCTCATCGTCAAGACGCGCAGCTCGCAGGCGGTCAAGCGTCTGCTCGATCTGCAGCCGGCAACCGCGCGCGTCCTGCGCCAGGGCGCCGAATCCGAGGTGCCGCTCGAATCCGTGCGCCTGGGCGAGGTGGTGCGCATCCGTCCCGGCGAGTCGATTCCGGTCGACGGCGAGGTGCTCGAAGGACTCTCGAGCGTTGACCAGGCGCTGGTCACCGGCGAGCCCGCGCCGGTGGCGAAGAAGGCGGGCGACAAGGTGGTGGGCGGGTCGGTGAACGGCACCGGGTCGCTGCGGGTGCGCGTCTCGGCGGTGGGCGAGGAAACTTTCCTGCAGCGCGTGGCACGCGAAGTCGAGGACGCGCGCGCGCTCAAGCCCGGCTTGCTCCACCTCGTCGACCGGGTGCTGAAGGTCTTTGCTCCCACCGTGCTTGCGGTGGCGCTCGCCGCGGCGCTGGGCTGGCTGCTCGGGCCGATGCTGTTCGGCCTGCCGCCCGATCCGCTGCGCGCGGTGTTCGCGGCCTTGAGCGTGCTGGTGATGGGCTATCCCTGCGCGCTCGGCATCTCGGCGCCGCTGTCGATCGTGCGCGGCGCGGGAGAAGCGGCGCAGCGCGGCATCCTGATGCGCACCGGCGAGGCGTTCCAGGGCTACCGGCTGGTCGGCTGCGTCGCGTTCGACAAGACCGGCACCCTGACCGAGGGAAAATTCGCCGTGCGCGAGATCGTGCTGCGCGAGGGCGATGCCGACGGCCTGCTCGCGCTGGCCGCCGCCGCCGAGACGTCTTCCGAGCACCCGCTGGCGCGAGCGGTGCTCGATGAGGCGTTCCGGCGTGGGGTCGAGCCGCCGCAGGTCGAATCGTTCGAGGCGTTCGCCGGGCGCGGCGTGGTGGCGCGCATTGGCGGGGAGGCAGTGACGGTCGGCAGTCCGGCGTTCGTCGCCCAGGCCGGTGCCTTGCCTGATGAGCTCGCGGCGCAAGCCGCGGCGCTGGAAATGGCCGGGCATACGGTGATCGCGCTGGCGCGCGCAAACCGCGTGCTCGGGCTGATCGCGCTGGGCGACCGGCTGCGCGAAGACGCGCCGCATGCGGTGGCTGCCCTGCGCGCGGCCGGCGTGCGCACGGTGCTGGTCACCGGCGACAACGCGCACGCGGCGCGGCGCGTCGCGCGCGCGGCAGGCATCGACGAGGTGCACGCCGGCCTGCTTCCGGGCCAGAAGGCCGAAGTGGTGCGGGAGCTGCAGAAGCGCGCCAGCGTCGCCTTCGTCGGCGACGGCATCAACGACGCGCCCGCCCTGATGCAGGCCCACGTCGGCATCGCGATGGGCGGCGGGACCGACGTGGCGCTCGATGCGGCCGACATCATCATTCTCAACAACCGGCTCGACGCGGTGGCCGAGGCGCGCGAGATCAGCCGCTGGAGCACGCGCAAGATGCGGCAGAATGTGATGCTTGCGTTTCTGTTCAACGGCATCGGCGTGCCGCTGGCGGCCAGCGGGCTGATCTACCCGGTATGGGC
This sequence comes from Burkholderiales bacterium, assembly GCA_050741415.1. GTDB lineage: Bacteria > Pseudomonadota > Gammaproteobacteria > Burkholderiales > SG8-39 > DAHVFK01. Next base: position 4,826 of record JBOIFB010000195.1, read on the forward strand.
GATGGCGGCCATGGCGACCAGCGTGACGGTGATCTTCTTCAATTCGCTCTGGGGCCGGCCGGGGCTGTTCTTCGATGCGTTGCTGAGCGTGGGGCGCGCGTCAGGGAGCCAATCATGATTTTACGCAGGGCGATCTGCATTGCGTTCGCGGCAGCGTCCGCCCTCTCGGCGGCCGTCGTCCATGCGGACGGCGGCGACGCGAAACGCGGCGCGCAGGTCTTCAGGGCCTGCACAGCTTGCCATTCGCTCAAGGTCAATCGTAATCTGACCGGGCCGAGCCTGGCCGACATCTTCGGACGCAAGGCGGGCTCGCTCGCGAGCTTTCTGCGCTATTCGCCCGCGCTGAAGCGCTCCGGAATCACATGGGATGAAAGCAGCCTCGATGCATGGCTGCGCGATCCCCTGGCGCTGGTGCCGGGCAACTACATGTCCTTCCGCGGGCTGCCGGACGCAAAATCGCGCGCCGAGCTGATTGCGTACCTCGAGACTGCGTCGCAGGGCGCGGGAGCCGTCGCGGCCAAGTCACGCGGCCTGCCCGACCTCAAGACCGCGCCGCCCGAGGCGCGCGTCACCGCCCTGCGGCACTGTCGCGACAGCTACTTCGTCACCACCGCCGACGGCGCCACGACCCCGATATG
>JBOIFB010000196.1:0-5405 GCA_050741415.1 Burkholderiales bacterium
GAGCTCGTCGAACTTCATGCGCTGCCAGGCGGAGTGCGTGCGCTCGGCGAGTGAGGCGAGGTCGGTACCGGGCGGCGGCAGATGCAGCAGCCGCACGCTCTCGCCGAAGCGCGCGAGGCCGTAGCGCTCGAGAATCGCGGCGGGCAAGGTGTCTTCGAGCTCGGCTTCGGCCAGCGCCTGCAGCACCCGCTTGCGCAGCGACTGCTGGCCCAGGCCGGAGGTGGTGGGGTAGATCGGCGTCAGCGCGGTCTCGAGCGGCTCGCCCTCGCGCACGATGCGGTAGCGCGGATGCGCCATCTCGGCGCCGAACCATCCGGCGCGGACCTCGCCGAACGCGCGCACGCGCTGGCCCTGCTCGGCGGCGCGCTCGAACTGCTTCAGCTGGCTGCCGTAGAAGTTGAAGAAACGCAGCGCGAGCGGCTCGCCGTTGCACTCGGCGTGCACCACCAGCTGGCGCCTGGGGCGGTAGGCCACCTCCGCGCGCAGCACTGCGGCTTCGACCAGCACCGGCTTGCCGGCCGGCGCCAGGCGCGGCGCGCTGAGTGCGGTTTCGTCCTCGTAGCGCAGCGGCAGATGCAGCACCAGGTCGAAGCGCGACCGGATGCCGAGCTTGGCGAGCTTCGCTTCGGCGCTCACCCCGCGTGCAGGATGGCGTCGATCTCGACCAGGGCGCCGCGCGGCAGGCTCGCCACGCCCAACACGGCGCGCGCCGGGAAAGGCTCCTTCAGGTGGCGCGCCATGATCTCGTTCACCTTGCCGAAATGCGCGAGGTCGGTGAGGTAGACCGTCACGCGCACCGCGTGCCCGAGGCCGAGACCCGCCGCCGAGGCTACCGCGGCGAGATTGCGGAACACGCGCTCGATCTGCGCGTCGATGCCGTCGACCAGCTGCATGGTCGCAGGATCGAGACCGATCTGGCCGGAAAGGTAGACAGCGTCCCCGGCCCGCACCGCCTGCGAGTAGGTGCCGATTGCCGCCGGGGCATCCTGACACTGGATTACGGTCTTCATCGTCGGCCCGAGAGTAAAATCGCCGTGGCAGTCCACCCATCTTAGCTGAAATGGCCTCCCCGCTGATCGCAAACCTGGAGAAGATGCTCGGCACGCCGCGCGACGGCGCGCTGCTGCGCTACTCGCTCGGCGCCGAATACTTCAAGACGGGCGAATTCGCGCGCGCGGCGGATTATCTGCGCGAGGCAGTGACGCGGGACGCCGGCTACTCGGCAGCCTGGAAGGCGCTCGGCAAGGCGCTGGCCGACGGCGGGCACCCGGCCGAGGCACTCGAGGCATACCGCCGCGGCATCGACGCGGCGCATGCGAAAGGCGACAAGCAAGCGGAAAAGGAAATGGCCGTGTTCGCCCGGCGCCTGGAACGGAGCCTTACGGGTTGAGTTTCCTCCAGGGTCTGCGCCAGGCCGTGTTCGGAGCGCCGCTCGACCCGCTGTCAAACAAGACCCGGCACAGCATCGCGCTGGTGGCGTTTTTCGCCTGGGTCGGGCTGGGCGCCGACGGTATATCTTCTTCGTGCTACGGCCCCGAAGAAGCGTTTCGCGCCCTGGGCAGCCATACCCACCTCGGACCCTATCTGGCGCTCGCCACCGTGGTCACGGTGTTCATCATCGCGCTCGCTTACAACCAGGTGATCGAGCTGTTTCCGACCGGCGGCGGCGGCTACCGCGTCGCGACGCGCCTGCTCGGGCCGACCGCCGGCGTGGTCACCGGCGCGGCGCTGCTGGTGGACTACGTGCTCACGATCGCCATCTCGGTGGCGGCCGGCGTCGACGCGCTGTTCTCGCTCCTGCCGGTCGCGCTGCACGAATACAAGCTCGCCGCCGGCCTCGTCATCGTCGTCGCGCTGATGCTGCTCAACCTGCGCGGCATGAAGGAAGCGATCAAGGTGTTGCTGCCGATCTTCCTCGGCTTCATCGCGACTCATGCGGTGCTGATCGCCTACGGAATCTTCGCGCATGCGGGAGAGTTCGGCCGCCTGATCCCGGCAATGGCCGCCGACACGCGCGCGCTCGGCGACGCGATCGGCTGGGCGCCGATGGCGGCCTTTCTGCTGCTCGCTTACGCGCAGGGCGGCGGCACCTATACCGGGCTGGAAGCGGTCTCGAACAACGTCAACGTGCTCGCCGAGCCGCGCGAGCGCACCGGCAAGCTGACCATGCTCTACATGGCGCTGTCGCTCGCTTTCACCGCGGGCGGCATCATCGTGGTCTACCTGCTGTGGCACGTGACGCCGGTCGAGGGGCGCACCTACAACGCAATTGCCTTCGGCGCCGTGCTGCGCGAGATGGGCTTCGCCACGCCCGCGGCGAACCAGTGGGCCTTGCTGGTCGTGCTCGGGCTCGAGGCCGGATTGCTGTTCGTGGCGGCGAACACCGGCTTCCTCGGCGGCCCCGCCGTGCTCTCCAACATGGCCGCCGACTCGTGGGTGCCGCACAAATTCCGCTACCTGTCGACCCGCCTGGTGACCGAGAACGGCATCGTCGTGATGGGACTCGCCGCGTTCGCAATCCTGTGGTGGTCGGCAGGCAGAGTAAGGCTGCTGGTCGTGCTGTATTCGATCAGCGTATTCCTTACCTTCTCGGTCTCGCTGCTCGGCTTGGCGACGTATTGGTGGCGCATGCGCGGAAGCAAAGCCTGGTTCGGCCGGCTGCTTCTTTCGCTGATCGGCTTCGTCGTGTGCGCCACAATCTTGAGCCTGCTCGCGGTGGAGCGCTTCGATGAGGGCGGCTGGGTTGCCTTCGGGATCATTGCGGCTATCGTGCTGCTGTGCGTCGCGGTGCGCAGGCACTACGACTGGACCAGAACCGCGCTGCGCCGCATCGACGAGCAGTTCGAGGGCGTACCGTTCGGCTCGGTCGCCCAGCCGGCACCGCTCGTACCCGAGGCGCCGACCGCGGTTTTCCTGGTCGGCTCTTCGCGCGGCGGCGGTCTGCACGCGCTGCTGTGGGTGCAGCGCATGTTTCCGGGGCATTTCCGCAATTTCGTGTTCATCAACTCGCGCACGGTCGACGCGCGCAGCTACGGCGGCGCCGAGGACATGGAAGCGATGAAGACCGAGGCCAACGTGGCGCTCAAGTACTTCGTCAATTTCTGCCACTCGAACGGGCTGGCGGCGAAGTCCTACCTGTCCTTCGGCACCGATCCGATCGACGGCTTCGCTGCGCTCGCCGCCCAGGTGCGCGCCGATTTCCCCAACAGCATCTTTTTCACCTCGAAGCTGCTGTTCGAAAAGGAGAGCTGGTTCATCAGCCTGCTGCACAACCAGGCTGCGCTGGTGCTTCAGGAGCGGCTGCACGCCGCCGGCCTGCAGATGGTGATCCTGCCGATGAAGGTCGAGGTCTAGGGGCGCGAAACACAAAGGCCCGCGCGCGGCGGGCCTTGGAAATACTGGTGGAGTGGAGGAGGATCGAACTCCCGACCTTCGCATTGCGAACGCGACGCTCTCCCAGCTGAGCTACCACCCCCTTTGAAGGCGCGGATTTTACCGGAAAACCCCGCGCGCGGACAACGAAAAACGCCGCTTGCGCGGGGTTTCGAAACACTGGCGCGCCTCCTCGGCGCGGCGCACGACCCGGCGCCGAGGACGCAGGCGCTCAGAGCGGCGGTGCACCCGCCTGCCACATGATGTCGCATTTCTGCTCGGCCGAGGCGGACAGCATCTCGAGCAGCGGATAGGCGCGTAGCCGGAGCCCTACCGGGGGCTCGTCGTCATCGCCATTTCAGAAGCGTTACCGCAATATCGCCGAACATGATGATGCTGCCGCAGGCCTTGCTGCGAAAGGTGACCAGCATCCTCGGGCCCTCCTTTCGAAAGCTCCGAACGCGAGCGGGGTTGCGATTATGGTGGGCCGGCTTGGATTCGAACCAAGGACCAAGGGATTATGAGGCCAGGTGTATAAATATACAGCAGTAAGCCGCAGCACTCGGCCGCACATTCTCATAGGGAAAACCGCTCGGCGTCTTACTGCTGGCTGCTGCCGATTGCGGGCGAAAGTTAGCTGCGAGTGTGCCGCAAGTGTGCCAGTGGCGCGCGCCGCGCCTCGAGCACGCGATGGGCCTGGCGTGGCGATTATGAGTGCACCACCGGTTCCCCTCAGAAAATGGTGAAACTCCAAGTTTTCGAGCCGCCGCTTCGCAAGCTGGCCAGGCGCACGGGTTGCGCTCGCCAGGGCCGAAGCGACGCGACGAGCAAATCGGCGTACCGTTCACTTTCGAATACGCTGCCGACATCGGGGAGGGGACAATGAACCGCGCGCGTGCTCTGATCTTCTTCGCCTGCCTATGCGCGCCCGCGGCTTCGATGGCGCAGACTGCAGCAGCGCCTACTCAGGCGCAGGCTCGCGAACTCTCAAATTACCTAAAAAGTCGCGCCGCCGATCTGAACCGGACTAGTGGTCATCTAACGGCAATGTTCCAAGCATCGGCGAATTCGGCGACGCCAGATACCGTCCAACAAAGGTATTCCGACACTCTCTGGATTGGGATGGTTCTGGAGACATCGCACGTCGCGCTTAAGAGTATTGACGACTTGGTTCTGTCCGCCCTGCTCTACTCGGTGATGAAATGCGAGTTCGATCGGCGCGTAGCCCGCCTTACGCTGCTAGAGCAGGTCAAAGAATACATTGACTACGTCGACGGCCCGGGCGCTGACATGGACGGTGAGATAGTGGGGCTTTCTGTTCCCGCGGAGTCCTTAGAAAGCATGAAGCTGCGCGACACGATCCAAGAGATCCGCGACCGCCTCAGCAAGTTTGCGCCGCCGGCCGCCAAGGCGACCGGAGATTAAACCATGCGCCGCGCCATCTACGAAGGGCGGGGGTAATTCCATGAAAACCAAACTGCTGTGCGCTCTTTTGCTCCTCTGCGCAGGATGCTCGACTGCCGTTACCTTGTATCCGCGTGGGGCCGGCGGAACCGCTAGGGGAACCGTAAACCAGTTAAGCGGGCTGGTCGTGGTCTCATTGGATGGTGATACTTACCAGGGGCATACCGCTAGCGGAGGCTTTGGCGACGTCAATTTCACCCTAGACCTGGTATCGGATTCAGGACGAGTCATTCGCTGCGCGTTCACAGACTTCTTCGGCGGTGGAAACGGCGTCTGTCAAGATGCCTCGGGCAGGATGTACGACTTGGTTCTTGGAAGTTGAGTGTGCGCCGCTCCCTGTACGAAACCTTGTGCACCGCAATCGAGTGGTTGCGGGCGCGGCGCATTGTCAAAAGGGCAACTGAGCCAGCTCCGCGGGAGCAGAGAGTCGCCTTGAGCTAATAGAAGGCGAGCCCGGGGAGCGGGAACGCGAGCGCCGCCCCGAGAAGCTGGCGCGGGCGTTTTTCGGAAATCGAGCCTCTGAGGAATGAACTCATCTGCCCTCCCGCTCTAACGCGGTGCCTGGTAAT
>JBOIFB010000197.1:0-5389 GCA_050741415.1 Burkholderiales bacterium
GCGCCGAACCCGCGCACCGTGTCGATGAAGCGCCGGGTGGTCTCCAGGTCGTGCAGCGCAACGCTCTCCGTGATCTCGATGCACAGCCGCTGCGCACCGCGCCGGTGGCGCGCCAGCATCGAGAACGCGTCGTGAGTAAACTTCTCGTCGTTCAACGACGCGCCGCTCAGGTTCATGCACACGAAGCGCGTGTTGGGCAGCCTCGCATGATGCAGCTCGAGCCACTCCAGCGTCCGCAGCAGGACCCAGCGGTCGATCACTGCGGCGCGGCCATTGTTTTCCGCGGCTTCGATGATCTTGCCGGCGGAAGTGATGCTGCCGTCGGATTCGCGCATGCGCAGCAGCACCTCGAAGTTGTGCGACTGGTAGGGCTCCCTGAGCGACATGATCGGCTGCATGACCAGAAACAGGCCGTCCGGAACCACACCCGCGCCAAGGTGCTCGACCAGGCGCAGCTCGCGCTCGCGTTCACCGAATTCGGGCGCAGCCCTGTCATACGTCACCAAGCCATCGCCACTGCGCTTCTTCGCCACGCGGCAGGCGCGGTCCGCCATGTAGATCGCGTCCTTCACCCGCACTCCGTCAGCGAGCTCGATCAGCCCGATCGACCCCTTTACCTGAAACGCCTTGTCGCCCGTCTGGTAGCTCGAAGTCTCGATCCGGTCGATGATCTGGCGGCACACGCCCACCGCCGCATCGATCGTCGTGTCCTCGAAGACGACGACAAACTCGTCGCCGCCGACGCGTCCGACGCGGTGATTTTCGGCCAGCAGCTCGCGCACGCGGCGGCACACCTGTCGCAGCACTTCGTCACCCGCGAGGTGACCGAAAAGGTCGTTGATCAATTTGAAGCGGTCGAGGTCGAGATAGGCGAGCGCCACGGGGCGCGACTCGCCGAGCTGCGCGACCGCCTGCGCGAGCAAGTCCTCTATCCCGCGCCGGTTGAGCACTCCCGTCAGCGGATCGTGGTCCGCGAGAAAACGCAGCTTCTCGTCCGCTTTCGACTTCTCGGTCACGTCCTGCAGCGAGCCCTCCACCTTGTCCGCGCTCAGGGTCGCTTTGACGAGGAAGCGCTTGGACTCGCGGCCGTCTCCTGCGTAGCCGGCGATCTCCATCTCCTGCGCGGCGCCGCGCTGGGCGATTTCCTGCAGCCGGCGCCAGGCGCCGTGCTCGAAATGGTCGCTCCAGTGCTCGCGCCGGCCGCGCGAAAGCTCGACGCCGAGCATCTCGGTCAGCGCCGGGTTGACCCGCTCGAACAGCCCATCGCGATCGAGCGTGAAGAGCCCGATCGGGATCGCCTCGTAGGTATCGCGGAACTCGGCTTCCACTCGCACCCGCTGCTGGTGCTCCTCGCGCATCTGCTCGGCGATCGCCAGCGCTGCCATAAGGCTGGAGGAGAACGCTGCGGTGACGCTGTTGACTGCGCCGATCAGCTCCCTCACGCCCAGCGCGGCGGCCACCACTTCGTAAAGACCGGAGAGGAGCACGATGGCGAGCGAGCCGCTGTACCACATCGCCACCCGCGAACGCGTCACGAGCAGGATGCGCGTCAGCAGGAACACGATGATCGCGATGCCGACCGCCGCCGTGACCCACATGTAGGGCAGGAACTTCGAAAACGGCAGCACCAGCGCGGCCCCCAGCAGCAGGGTGCACGACCACTGCGCGATCTGCAACAGCCGCGGGTGGTAAACCCGCTTCAGGTCGTCGCGGAACAGCCGGATGAACAACGTGTAGGTCAGGATGATGTACGCGGCAATGGTCAGCTTCTTGAGCGGGAAGGTCCATTCGAGCGGGACGATGTGCTCGAACCATTGTGTGTCCCATCCCGCCGAGATCGCCGCCAGGCGCAGGCTCGCCATCAGCCAGCTCGCGAACAGCACGTACATCCACTCGCGGTTGATGATCGCGGTGACGAACACGAACACGCTCAGCACAATCAGTCCGCCTTCGAGTAGCCCGGCGTTGTGCGCGAACTGGCGGCTAGAAGCCTCCAGCATGGCCGAGCTCCAGCGCACCACCGTGATGCGCCCAGGACCCGCGAACGTCGCGCGGCACAGCAGCCTGACCTTCGAGCTGAGCCTGCCGAGCTCGAGCTCGAAGCCGGCTTTCACCGCCTTCATGCGTCCCGCTGTACCGCTGCGGTCCCCGCTGCCGAGCGGCTCTAGCGTCGCCGCATCCCAGCACGCGGCCTGGGTCGCGTGGCGCGAGGGAAGCTCAACCGCCGCGGAGCCCTCTGCTCCGTTCGGCGGGACTGAGAAGGAGAACCAGAACGGCGCCTCGGACAGCCGGGTGTCCAAGTGCATGACGGTCGGCTGGTTCGCGAGCCGTGCGCGTGCCTGCGCCGGATCGAGCTCGGCCCTGATCTGCTCGAGCACGCTGAACCCGAGGGGCACCGCGCCGCCGACGGGGTACTCCGACTTCCAGGCCAGCAAAGCGGCGAGCGAGATCAGCCCGATCGCAAGCGGAACGCCGTAAACGCTCAGGCGATACAGGATCGTATCCACCAGGGCGTGGACGCTACCCTTCGATCCGGAGGCGTCGGTCCTGGTCGTCAATATGATTTCTCGTAATGCCCAATTGATTCGATCTCCGCATAGCGCCGCGGACCATGAACTGGGTCACGCACATCGATGTCCGGGTGGCGCACGTCGCGGAATAGGTGGTAGAGCGGATGCCGCGCAGCGATCCAGCGCGCCTCGGCGGTCTCCATCTCGAACGCGAGAATGCGATGCAGGATATTGCCGGCGTGGCGCAGCGGTATGAATCCGCTGCCGGGAAACACGTCCTCGAACAGCAGCGCCTGGTACTGGCGATCGAGCGGCGATCTGGCGCCGATCACCATCCAGTCCACGTCAGCCTGGCGGCAAAATTCGAAGTACGCCTTGAACAGCATGGTCTTCACCACTCGCCCGACGCGTCCTTCCGCGATGCCCAGCCGCGTCGCCTCGGCAAGCGTGCAGTGCTGCAGCCATTCCGGAAGCTCGACCGACTGTTCGATCGCGAGCGGCCTGTAGCGATTGGTCTGGATGCGCATCGTGCCCAGCGGTGAACCGTCGAGTTTGGATTCCGCGAGCAGGACTACCGACCCTTCGTCGTAGTCGCAGGGTTCCGGCGCCTTCAGCAGTTCGGCGAGCGCGGGCACGTGGCGCGCATAGGCGGTGTGCCGCATCGTCACCGCCTTGCGGAGTTGCTCGTCGCTACGCGCGACCGAGACGGTAAATGGAAGCCGCTCCACCGTCGCCGCTTCGTCCGGCAACGCCGCCCCGGCTAGCCGCAGCACCGGACTATCGTTCACAACGTCCACTCCATAATGCACTTTCATATTCCAACCTCCCTGTCGCTGAAGAAGAAATGAGCGCATGCCCTGTTTCACCGAACCTCGTCCGCCCCCTGGAATCGGAAGTTCGTCAAGCTCTTGTTGCATTGATGTTGCTACTTTTTGCAACCTATAGCACGCGCATTTCATCGCACGGAGTGAACAAGTCACGGACTTGCGTTAGATCAAGTTCTCCTCGCCGACAGGATGTCGGGCTTAGGCGTCGGCGAACAGCGGCTCGCCAAAGGCTTGCGGGTCGAATGCGGCGTCGCCCTCGGGATCGGCGATGCCTTTAGCCCGCAGTCCGACGAAGTCGAACAGCTTGCGGTCCAGCAGATGCGAGAGGCTCACGTCGGACAGCGCGCGCAGAATGGATTCGGTGCGCCCCGGATAGCGCTTTTCCCATTCGGCGAGCATCCCGCGCACGGCCTTTCTCTGCAGGTTCTCCTGCGAACCGCACAGGACACAGGGAATAATCGGAAAGTCCTCTGCTGCGGCGTACGTCGCGAGATCGTCTTCACTCACGTAGGCGAGCGGCCGGATCACCACGTGCCGCCCGGTGTCGGAGACGAGCTTGGCTGGCATCGCCTTCAGCTTGCCGCCGTAGAACAAGTTGAGGAAGAACGTAGCGAGGATGTCGTCGCGGTGGTGGCCGAGCGCGATCTTCGTCGCCCCGAGCTCGCCCGCGACCCGGTAGAGCACGCCGCGCCGCAACCGCGAGCACAGCGAGCACATCGTGCGGCCCTCCGGGATGACCCGCTTGACCACCGAGTAGGTGTCCTGCTCTACGATCCGGAACGGTACCCCGCGCGCCGCCAGGTATTCGGGCAAGACGCGCGCCGGGAACCCGGGCTGCTTTTGGTCCAGGTTCACCGCCACCAGCTCAAAGTCCACCGGCGCCTTATCGCGCAGCGCGAGCAGCACGTCGAGCAGGCCGTAGCTGTCCTTGCCGCCCGAGAGACAGACCATGATCCGGTCGCCGGCCTCGATCAGGCCGAAGTCGACGATCGCTTGGCCGACCTGGCGGCGCAGCCGCTTGGCGAGCTTGTCGCCTTCGTACTTGAGTTTGCGCGGATCGGTCACAGGAAAATCGAGCGCCCACCGTCGACTGCGACGGTCTGGCCGGTCACAAAAGACGCTGTGGCGAGGAAATACACTGCCTGTGCGACGTCGGCTGGGCTGCCGATGCGCCCGAGCGGCGTCGTGGCGACGATGCGCCCGCGCTCGGCGCGGTCGAACTTGCCCTCCTCGGGCCAGGCGATTGCGCCCGGCGCGACCGCGTTGACCCGCACCTCGGGCGCCAGCTCGAGCGCGAGCGAGCGGGTGAGCGCCGCCAGCCCCGCCTTGGCTACGCTGTAGACAGGGAAATTCTTCAACGGGCGCTCGGCATGGATGTCGGTGATATTGACGATCGCGCCGCGCGCCTGTCTCAGGTGCGGCGCCGCCGCCTGCGAGACGAACAGCGGCGCACGCAGGTTCGAGCCCACCAGCTCTTCCCAGTGCCGCGGCTCGATTCCGCCTATCTTCCCCGGGTAGAAGATCGAGGCATTATTGACCAGCAGGTCCAGCCGCCCGAAGCGCTCCAGCACCGCCGCCACCAGCGCCTCGGCCGCATTCGGCTCGAGCAGGTCGCGCCGCAAGCGGACCGCGCTTCCCGCGCGCGCCGCCACGAGCTCGCCCTCGAGCCGCGCTGCGTCGATCTCGGAGCCACGGTAGTGCAGCGCCACGCGCGCGCCCGCGGCATGCAAGCGGCGCACGATCGCCTCCCCGACGCGCTTCGCGCCGCCAGTGACCAGTGCCACCTTTCCGTCCAGAGATTCGCCCATCGCGTTGCGAATTCTAGCGGACCGGGTAGCCTAGGCCGGGAATGGATTCGTCCCTGCCCGAACCCGGCCCGCAGGCGCGCGCGGCGAGCCGCGCCTTGCTGGCCTACCTCGGTACCGTGCTCGGGGCCGCGGACAACTGGATCAGCTTCGCGCGCTACATGGAGCTCGCGCTATACCAGCCCGGCCTAGGCTACTACGCAGGCGGAGCGGCCAAGCTCGGCGCGGCAGGCGACTTCGTCACCGC
>JBOIFB010000198.1:0-5344 GCA_050741415.1 Burkholderiales bacterium
ATCGTAGATCGTGTAGGCGCTTACCGAGTAATACACCGCAAGCAGGAACGGCACGCCCACCAGCAACAGGACGTAGAGGATCGCCGGCGTGACGAACACGGCGCCGAGCACGTCGCGCCGGTCCAGGATGAACCGAAGACGCGAAGCGGGCTTGGAGACTGATTCGGCGACTGCGATCATGGGCGGGATCCGCTTTATGCGCGACTCGTCCGCTTGCCATCCTGGTCGAAATGGCGCAGCGCGCTGTTGCGCACGGCGAAGGCATGCCACTCGCCGGGGCGGGTGCTTTCTTCGGCGACGTGCGCCGGCGGCAATTTCGCCGTGATCACCTGGCCCGGATCGAAGCCTTCCATCGCGCCGTAGACGATCCGCTCGGAGCCGAGATATTCGGAGCGATCGACGCGGAACGAAAATTCGGTGAACGCGCCGTCGTTGATCATGTCCTTCGGCAGGAAATTCTCCGGGCGGAAACCGAGATAGCCGCCATTGCGCGCGACGATGTTCATCGGCGGCGTGCCGACAAAGGTCGCGACGAAGCGGTCGGCGGGGTCGTCGTAGATTTCCGTCGGCGTCCCCACCTGCCGCACCTGACCGTGGTCGATCACGGCGATGCGATCGCCCATGCCCATCGCCTCGACCTGGTCGTGGGTCACGTAGATGGTGGTGATCCCCACCCGCTGCTGGAACTGCTTGATCTCCAGGCGCGCCGAGGCGCGCAATTTGGCGTCGAGGTTGGAGAGCGGCTCGTCGAGCAGCAGCGCGGTCGGTTCGCGCACGAGCGCGCGCGCGAGCGCGACGCGCTGGCGCTCGCCGCCCGAGAGCTGGCGCGGCCGCCGGTCGAGTAAATGCGCAATGCCGAGCAGTTGCGACGCCCACGCGACCTTGCTCTCGACTTCCGCGTTGCGGACGCGCTGCGTGCGCAGCGGAAAGGCGATATTTTTGCGCACCGTGTAATGCGGGTAGAGGCCGTAGCTCTGAAACATCATCGCCACCCCGCGGGCGCGGGGCGGGATGTCGTTGACGACGTTGCCGCCGATCGAAAGGTCGCCGCTCGTCTGCCTCTCGAGCCCGCAAATGATGCGCAGAAACGTCGTCTTGCCGCAGCCCGACGGCCCCAGCAATACCATGAACTCCCCGTCCGGCACCGCGAGAGAAATGCCGTTCACGGCGGGGACGTCGCCGAATTTCTTGACGATATCCCTGGTCGATACTGCAGCCATCGAATCAGGCCTTGCCCGCCCACTTCTTGAAGATGGCCTCGCACTGTCCCGCGGCCCACTTGACCGATTCTTCGGGGGTCGACTGACCCGTCGCCGCCTTCGCCATCATGTCGGGAACGATGAAGGCGTAGTAGATTTCGTCCATCGCGGGCGAAGCCGGTCCCGGATAGCCCGGGATGGCGGACCACTCCGCCGAATCCTGCAGGATCGCGAACTTGTCGTGCGGGGTCGAGCTTGGATCGTACGAAAGGATCGGCATCGGCTTGGGCACGAGACCGGCAAAGCACGGGTTGTTGTAACCCTCGCTCGCCTTGAAGGCTTCCGGCCAATTTTCCGCATAGTGTTTGAGAAACTCGATCGCCGCCCCCTTGTTCCTCGCGAATTTCCAGATGCCGTAGAATTCGGAAGCGGCCCCCATCATCTGCTTTGCCGGGCCTTTCGGCGGCGCGATGACGAAAATGTCGTCGGCCAGCTTCTTATTGAGCTTCTGCGCGGTCCGGTAAGCCGAGATCGGGTTGATGATGTAACAGCCGACGCCCGAATCGATGTACTGGTTGTTGCTGGAATCGTTCCACGACAGCACGTCCGTGGTCATCGCCTCCTTGTAGAGGGCGGCGGCATACTTGACCGCTTCGACCGCCTCCTTGCTGTGGAGGACGATCCTCTTGCCGTGCGCGTCCTGAATCGAGGCGCCGTAGCTCCACAACACGCCGCGCCAGTTCGCGTTCGGGTCGTTGCTGTGCCCGAGCGGGAGTCCGACCGGGTGGCCTTTCTTTTTCAGCTTGGCGCCGCCGATCCTCAAATTGTCCCAGGTGTCCGGCAACATCCCGATCTCGTCCCACAGGCTCTTTTGATACATGCCCGGGAAGTTGATGTAGTAATCGGGAAAGGCAGACCAGCTTCCGTCGTCCTGGTTGTAGCCGAGCTGCTTGCCGATGGTGCTGACCTTGCCGTATTTTTTCTCGGTCGCCCTGACGAGATCGCCGACGTCCATGAAGAACCTGCGGTAGAGATGGGCGCCGCCGGAACCGTTGAACCCGAAAAGATCGTGTCCCGACCCGGACGACGCCTCGGCGGCCGCGCGTGCGGGAACGGTCTGCACGGGAATGTGATCGACCGTGACCGCGATATTGTTCTTCGCGCCCCAGCTCTTTGCGAAATCGTCGAACCATGTGTCGTACGCGGGGACGAAATGGCTCCACTGGACGATCTTCAGTTCCTTGTCCGCCGCCTGGGCCTTGCGTACGAAGAAAAGCGGCGCCGCTGCGGTGGACGACAGGGCTACGTAGCCCGCGCCTGTGCCCGCTGATTTCAGGAATTTCCGCCGCGTTGCGCTGCTGCCAGAGACTTGCCTTGCCTTCCCGGATTTCAACTTGGTCATGGCCAAACCCTCCTCCTCACGCTGACATGATTTCCTTACCCCCATCAGGGAGAATGCAATATATCCTTCCTTCCGACAAGCAGATTCTCCGGCGGCGCGATTGCGCGTGAGGATTGCTGCATTGCACACTTGGATCCGGGTGGGATTGACGGGGTGAACATAGCAAGCGACGGCAGGTACGCCGCAGACGGCGCATGAGCGGCGCGGAGGTCAAGGAGAAGAACGTGCTGGGCGGCGAGCTGCTCGCGTGCAGCTTCGCGCCTCTCACCGGCTACTTCCGCGACGGCTCCTGCGCCGCCTACGGCGGCGGCGACGTGGCGCACCTGGTGTGCGTGCGCGTGAGCGCCGAGTTCCTCGCCTTCAGCGTCGAGCGCGGCAACGACCTGGTGACGCCGGTGCCGGAGATGCGCTTCAAGGGACTCAAGCCCGGCGACCGCTGGTGCCTTCACGTGCTGCGCTTCGTCGAGGCCCTGAAGGCCGGCCGCGCGCCGCGGGTCGTGCTGCAGGCGACGCACGAGAACGCGCTCGAGTACGTCCCGCTCGCCGCGCTCAAGCAGCACGCGCTGGACCTGAACTAGCGCGCCATGGGCGATCCCCGCCGCTGGAGCGCCGTGGTGCTCTACGCGATCGCGATGGCCCTGCTCGAGGCGGCGGCGGTCACTTACCTGCGCACCCTGATCGGGCGCATCGATCCCTACCAGTCATCGCCGCTGCCGGTGCCGCAGCGGCTGATGCACATTGAGCTCGCACGCGAGGCGGCGACGCTCGCGATGCTCGGCGCGGTGGCCTGGCTCGCCGGGCGCGAGCGGCGCACGCGCCTGGGCTACTTCCTGCTCGCGTTCGGCGTGTGGGACATCTTCTATTACGCTTTTCTCGTGCCGATGACCGGCTGGCCGCGCTCGCTGCTCGACTGGGACGTGCTGTTCCTGCTCCCGCTGCCGTGGTGGGGCCCGGTGCTCGCGCCGGTGTCGATCGCGCTGCTGATGATCGCCGGCGGCACGCTGGTGAGCCAGTTCTCGCGCGCGGGCCGCGCGCTCTGGCCGCGTGGCCCGGCGCTCGCGGCGGGCGCGGCCGGCGCGCTGCTGGCGCTCTGCCTGTTCATGGCCGACGCGCTGCGCGCGCCGAATTGGAGCGCGCAGGCTCTGGCCGGTGTCCTGCCCACGCAGTTCGACTGGCCGCTGTTCGGCCTCGCGCTCGCGCTGATGTGCGCGCCGCTCGCGGACCTGGCGCGGCAGCTGGGGCGGCGATGAGCGGCGAAGCTTTCGGCCCCTGGCACCCGGGCATCGAGTCGAGCCTGCCGCGGCGGCTGCTGCCGCTCGCGACGCTGTACCGGCCCGAGAACGCGCTCGGCACGCTCGAGGACGCGCTCGAGCTGGCGGATCTGACCGGATTGCCGGCCGAGGAACTGGTCGCGCTGCGGCCGCAGCGCCTGGCGCTGCACGAGCTGCTGGTGCGCGTGACGGCCGACCTGTCGGTGCCCGACGGGCCCCGGGTCGAGGACCTGGGGATCAACTTCCGCGCCATGACCTCCGCCATCCTCGCGCGCTATGTCGAGCCGCGCATGAAGGATATCGAGCAGACCTACCGTCGACTCGAGAGCGAGGTCGCGGCGCTCGCGCGCGCCGAGCTCGAGGCCGCCTTCACCGCGCGCGCTCTTGCCGACTGGGAAGGGCGAGCGACCGGGGAGCGCAACGCGACGGCGTGCGCCGCGCTGCGCGCCGTGGCGCGAGTGGCAGGGTCGGTGTGCGCGCGCCACGGCCGGCTGTGGGGCGATCCGGCGCTACTCTCGAAGGTCGCGGTGCGCCTGGCGTGCAACGAGCATGGCAGCGTCGCGATCGGGCGGCTGATCGAACCGCTCATTGCGCAGGCGGTGCAGGCCGAGGGCTACGCGCTGCTGCCGGTGCAGCGCGAGCCGGTGGTGATGAACATCAAGGGCGCCTCGGCCTCGGGCAAGAGCACCATGCGTCCGCTGCAGAAGCGGCTGGGGGACGAAATCGGGGCCGCCTGGGGCGATTTCGCGCTCATCAGCCCGGACATCTGGCGCAAGCAATTGCTCGACTACGGCGCCCTCGGCGAGGCATACAAGTTCGCCGGCAGCTTCACCGGGCAGGAGCTGCGCATGATCGACCAGAAGCTCGACCGCTACATGGCGGCCAAGGCCGAGCGCGGCGGCATCCCGCACCTGCTGATCGACCGCTTCCGCTTCGACAGTTTCGCACCCGAGTCGGACGAGGCCGGCAGCAACCTGCTGACGCGCTTCGGCCGCATCGTGTACCTGTTTTTCATGCTCACCCCGCCCGAGGCGACGGTCGAGCGCTCGTGGAAGCGCGGCATCGAGGTCGGACGCTACAAGGCGGTGGACGATCTGCTCGCGCACAACGTCGAGGCCTACGCCGGGATGCCCGAGTTGTTCTTTACCTGGGCGCTCGCGCGCGGCAAGCGCGTGCATTATGAATTCCTCGACAACAGCGTTGCCGCGGGCGAGCGTCCGAGGAGCGCGGCCTTCGGGCGCGACGGCGAGCTCAACGTGCTGGAGGTCAAGTGCATGCTGGACGTGGTGCGCTATGCGCGCATCGACGTCGACGCGACCAGCCCCGAGGAGGTCTACCGCGACCGCGCGGCGATGGCCGCCGAAGCGAGCACGGGCTTCCTCGCGCAGTGCGCGCGCCGCCTGCCGGCGCTCAATTTCGCGGCGCGCGACAGCGGCCGCATCTACCTGCGCATCGAGGCCGGCCGCCAGGCC
>JBOIFB010000199.1:0-5342 GCA_050741415.1 Burkholderiales bacterium
CGATATCTCGCGTCCGCCGGAACTCTGCTGTACTTGCGCACGGACGAATTGGCCGAAGCCTGGCGGGCTGCCTTCCCCGAGGTCTTGCCGGAGAAGATCGAAACAGTCCCGTCGCTGGAAATCCCCGGAGAATCGGATGTCGTTCGGACTACTTCCGGCGACCAATTGAAGCTGGGGATCATAGGTCAGGTGCGACCGGGCAAGAGTCTCGAATGGCTGCTACCTTTGTTTCTCGAAAATCCGGACATCGGGGTACTTCACGTGGCCGGGGCGTTTACCAACTCCGCCCACCGCGCCGGGCTTCCATTCCTCGATGGCTATCCTTGGTTTGATAATCGCTTTCTCGCTGAAGAAGAGATGCTCGCGAGCGCCGCAAATCAGCACTATTTGATCGCCATGTATGAAGACTGGGATTCACGCATGGAGGCGGCAACGGTTTTTTTGGCTGCTCGCGTGGGGCGTCCAGTGATTGTTTACGACGAGGGTTGGCCGGGAAGAGTCGTGCGGGCCTTTGATTGCGGAGTCGTCGTGGGCAGAAGTCCACGACCAGACAAGGATTTTTTTCTTGGCCTGCCGCGACCAGGCACGATCAAATATCAACAGCTATTGGATGGAGCCGCCCGATTCCGCGAAGCGCACGGAGGGGCTCGAAATCGCACTCTTTTTATTGATAAGTTTCTCGCCCAAAGATGATGCAATGAAGGATTTAATCAAGCAAATGCTCCGGCGAACCGGCTTCGAGCTACGTCGACGCTCGATACATAATTCGGCGAGTGTTCAGCTCAACCGCTTGATCTCATATCTCCGCATCGATCTTGTCCTCGACGTCGGCGCCAATGTCGGTCAATACGCGGTTGGTCTTCGTGAGAACGGCTATGCGGGACGAATCGTTTCGTTTGAGCCGCTGACGGCGGCGCACGCACGTTTGCGAAACACGTCTCGTCGCGACAAGCTGTGGCAGGTTGCTCCCCGGATGGCGTTGGGCAGCATGGAAGGTGAAGCGACACTTCACGTGGCAGGAAATTCGCTCAGCAGTAGCATTCTCAGAATGCTTCCTGAACACGAAGAGGCCGCGCCAGGGTCCGCAGTGGTCGACACGGAGAATGTACCCCTTCGTCGATTGGACAACGCGGCGCGCGAGTATCTCCTTGATGCAAATGCATTGCTGCTGAAGATCGATACGCAAGGCTACGAGAATCACGTTTTAGCCGGCTCGGAAGGGATCCTCGACCAAACTGCAGCGATTCAGGTTGAGCTTTCTTTCGTACCCCTATACGCGGGGCAACCGCTCTTTCACCAGGTCCAAGTAGATCTAAACAAGAGAGGATTCCGCCTATTCGCACTTTTCCCCGGCTATGTCCACGAGATGACGGGGCAAACCCTGCAGTCGGATGGGCTTTTCGTCAGATCGGACCACCTGACGAGGTCTGCTTGAAGAATTTCGGCAATACGACCAATACGCGCCCGGCGTCGCTCAGCGACTATCCGGCGCGGCATGAGGAGTGGACCAGCAATGGCGGGCGCCGTTCGCACCGCTCGACTGGGCGTGAAAGCGCGGCGGCCCCCGCAGTCACCGTCGTAACCGTCGTGCGCAATGGCTCCGCGACATTGATGCGCGCGGCAGAAAGTGTGCTGTCGCAGGACTATCCTGGCATTGAATATGTTGTCATTGATGGCCAGTCAACCGACGACACAGTACCGATTCTGTGCTCCCTGGGTGAGCGCGTAGCGCTCTGGGTAAGCGAGCCCGACGCTGGAATCAGCGATGCGTTCAACAAAGGCATTTCGCTGGCGCGTGGGCAGATCGTCGGCTTGCTCAACTGCGATGATTGGTACGAACCCGGTGCAGTCCAGGCGGCCGTCGAGGCGCTCGAGTGCGCAGACGCCGACATCGTCTGCGGAGAGGTCCAGTACTGGGAGGGCGATCAGAAGACCTACCTCGTCTCGAGCGATCCTGAACTACTCGACCGCGGTATGACCGTCGCACATCCGACGGTGTTTGTCCGCCGGCGATACTATGAACAATGCGGTCTCTTTCGTCTCGATTTCAAATTGGCGATGGACTACGAGTGGCTGCTGCGCGCCAAGCTGAGCGGCGCTCGCATGCGCGTTCTTGAACGATGTCTTGCCAACATGTCCGGCGGAGGCATCGGAGATCGTCGTTGGCGCGAATCCCAGTGCGAAGTGGCGCGCGCGCGGGCGCTACATGTGCCCGGCGCAAATACCATGTCTGCATATTATTTCTATGTTTGGCGCAGCACTGTCAAGGGAGTAGTTCGTCGCTATCTCGATCTCCTCGGTCTAGGCATCCTTCGTCGGTGGTATCACCGTTGGTGTTCGCAGGTCTCGGTGACCAGCACTCAGGAGCGCCGCTAGGTTGCAATTGCCGAATGTCTGATTTCCCTGCGGAACCGCATGCCAATCCCGGCGTCTCTGCGGTACTGACAGTCATCGTCAATTTCAATTCCGGAGATTTGCTCCTCAAATCGGTTAAATCGCTGAAGTGCCAGACATTCACCGACTATCGGCTCATCGTCGTCGACAACGCGAGCAAGGACGATTCAATTGATTTGCTTCTTGCCCACTACCCCGACGTTGAGGTTCTCCACGCCGAAGAAAATCTCGGTTTTGCCGCCGCGAACAATCTCGCAGCGAGAGTTCATCCGAACACGCCATGGATCGTGCTTTTGAATCCGGATGCTTTTCCGGAGCCGGATTGGCTGCAGCGCCTGGTCGAGGCGGCAGAAGGCCATCCCGAGTGCGCGGCCTTCGCGAGCTGTACGTTGATCGCCAGCGAACCTTCCATCATGGATGGAGCGGGCGATGCGTATCACGTGAGTGGCCGATACTGGCGGCGCGAGAATCTTTGTCCTCGCCCGAAACAACGCATGCGAAACGAAGAGATTTTTTCGGCGTGCGCGGCCGCCGCATTGTATGCACGCGATGCGTGGGACGAAGTTGGAGGCTTGGACGAGGACTTTTTCTGTTATGGCGAGGACGTTGACTTGGGCTTTCGTCTTCAACTTGCAGGGCACAAATGCCTCTATGTGCCGGAAGCGATCGTCTACCACGAGGGATCCGCCGTGACCGGAAGACGCAGTGACTTTTCCACCTATTACAGTCAGCGCAACCTGGTGTGGGTTTACGTAAAGAATATGCCTTCGCTCCTGTTTTGGGCCCTGCTGCCCTATCACATGCTGCTTAACATTGCCGCCATGTTTGCCTGCCTGCTGCGTGGACAGGCGATCGTTGTCTGGAAGGCCAAGCGGGATGCCATACGGTGGATGCCGCGCGTTTGGCGCAAACGAAGCTTGATTCAAAGGATGCGTCGCGCGACCGCCAGGCAAGTCTGGAAAATACTCGAGCGTGGCTGGCCCGGCCCGCGCTGCTAGCTAGTTGGCCGCGAGAAATCGTAACATGCTGCGTAGATGCCAATGCAGGTGCCGCAGGCTGCGGCGACTTTCCCGGCGAGCGTCGTGCGCGGCGGCAGCGGATGGGATCAGGCGCACATCGTAGCCTCGCGCGCGCAGGCGGCGGCAAAGATCCACGTCTTCGTAGTAAAGAAAGTACCGCTCGTCGAATCCGCGTATCTCGGCGAATACCTCTTTCCGAAAGATCATGAACATGCCCGCTACCCAGTCAGGAGACATTGGGGAATCCGAGACGGGGTAGTCAAGCAAAGGCGCCAGGCCGAGCAGCTTGCGAAGCAGGTATGGAAGCGTTGGAAAATAACGGGCGTTGTCTTCTACCGCTCCCGCGGGACTTAGGATTCTCGGCGACACGACTCCGACGGACGACCTTCCCAGCTCTTCGAGAAGGTGCGGAAAAGGATTCGCCCCCAAACGGATGTCCGGATTGAGGACGCAAAAATGCGGCGTTTCGCAAAGAGTAAAGGCGGCGTTGTGATTGGCGCCAAAGCCCTTGGGCCGACGATTCCGGACGCAGACGACCGGAAAGGAAAAGGGCCGTTCTGCAAAAGCAAGCTGTTCCGGAACGTTTGCGGTAAGGATTACAGTGATTTGCGGGGCACAGCAGGATTGCAAGTCATCGAGAAGATGACTGACAAGGGCTCCCTGACCGTGACTAACGATCGATACGGTGATCTGTCGTGGACTCATTGGTGGTCCGGCCATGCGCGATCTTAGTGCCTAAAAATCCAAGACCGAAGGCGCACAATTTTAGCGCGTTCACGCACGAGTGCAGTACACGCAGGCACGCACGGTATTATTGCGGGACGCATGCGCATCGTCGTCACTGGAGCATCCGGGTTCATCGGCCGCACGGTCGTGGAAAGACTGGCGGGTTCGGGTCATCGGGTGCTCGCCCTGGTGCGAAAAATGCCGCTCGATCGGTTGCTGCCGCAAGGGATTGAGGCCTTCGAGACGGGCGATCTCGCGACGTTCGCTGACTGGCCGCGGGCGCTCGAGGGCGCGGATGGACTGGTGCACGCTGCGGCAATCGCGCATCGCGCGGTTCGCGACGAGCGTCTGCTTGAAAAGGTCAATGTCGTCGCGGCGGTGAACGCGGCGCGCGCGGCAGCCGCAGCCAAGGCACGCTTCGTTTTCCTGAGCTCGGTAAAGGTGCTGGGCGAGGAAACGCGCGCCCGGCCGTTTCTCTCTGACGACCCGCCCGCGCCGCAGGACGCCTACGCACGCGCCAAGGCGGATGCCGAGAAGGCCTTGCCGGCCATCGCCGGCCTCGACTATGTGGTGTTGCGCCCGCCGCTGGTGTACGGGCTCGGGGTGAGGGCGAATTTCCTTTCGCTCATGCGCGCGGTGGCGCAAGGGCTGCCCTTGCCGCTGGCAAGCATCGAGAATGCTCGCAGCATGATTTACGCCGGCAATCTCGCCGACGCGGTTGCCGTGTGCGTCGAATCGCCGGCGGCAGCGGGCAGGACCTATCTGGTTTCTGACGGGGTGCCCGTGTCCAGCGCAGAGCTTTGCCGTGCACTGGGCGAGGCGCTCGGCCGTCGGGCTCGGTTGTTTCCATTTCCTTCGGCTGTCCTCGACCGGATTCCTCCGCTGCGGCGCCTCTCGCGTTCGCTCGAACTCGACGACAGTGCCATCCGGCGCGAGCTCGGCTGGCGCCCGCCCTTCACCTTCGCGCAGGGTCTGCGCGCCACTGCGGACTGGTATCTCGCGCAAGGCCGTTAGAATGCCGGCCATGCTCTGGCAGCCCGCGCTTGCGGCGTTCGTGATCGCACTGTTGTGCGTCAAGGCGCTGATCTCCGAAACCGGCCGGCGGCTTGCGCTCGACCACCCGAACGAGCGCTCGCTGCACGAGCGGCCGGTGCCGCGCACGGGCGGCCTCGCGATCATCGCCGGGGTTGCGGTGGGCTTGCT
>JBOIFB010000200.1:0-5332 GCA_050741415.1 Burkholderiales bacterium
GTACAGTGAAATGGTTTAGCGACCAGAAAGGCTTCGGCTTCATTACCCCCGATGGGGGCGGCGAAGACGTTTTCGCGCATCACAGCGCGATCCAGATGAGCGGCTACAAGTCGCTCAAGGAAGGCCAGAAGGTCGAGTTCGAGTCGCAAAAAGGCCCCAAAGGCATGCAAGCGGCGAACGTACGCCCGCTCTAAGCCGGCGCACGCAATGAAGAAAGCCCGGGTTCGTCCCGGGCTTTTTTTTGCCTCGCGGCCGAAATCGCGGCGCTGCTATGATCGGGTGAGCGGGACCAACGCGGTTTGACGAACAGACGATCATGGCGATCAAGAAGAGCCCCCTGGTACTGATTGTCGACGACGACGAAAGCATGCGGCTGCTGCTGCAGCGCCACATGGAGCTGGACGGCTACCGGGTGTCCACGGCGGAAAACGGGCTGCGCGCGGTGGTCGCGGCCGAGGCCGAGCTGCCCGATATCGTGCTGCTCGATGCGCAGATGCCGGCCATGGACGGCTTCCAGGTCGCGCAGGCCCTCAAGTACTCGGAGCGCACGCGCACCATCCCGGTAATCATGGTCACGGTGCTCGGAGACCACGACTCCAAGCTGCGCGCGTTCACGGCCGGAGTGCAGGAGTTCCTCACCAAGCCGGTGGACCGCAGCGAGCTTTCGCTGCGCGTCAAAAACGTGTTGCTGCTCAAGGAATACAACAATTTTCTGACCGACCGGAACCGGGCCCTCGAGCAGCAGGTGCAGGAGCGCTCGCGCGAGGTGCTGGGCAGCTATCGCGAGACGATCGAAACCCTGTGCCGGGCGGCCGCGTACAAGGACGAGGAAAGCGGCGCTCACGTGCGCCGCATCAGCTACTACACCGAGGACATCGCGCTGGCGATCGGCATGAACCAGGGTTTCTGCGAGGCGATCCATTACGCCAGTCCGATGCACGACATCGGCAAGATCGCGATCCCGGACTCGATCCTGTTCAAGCGCGGGCCGCTCAATCAGGAAGAATGGGAGATCATGAAATCGCACGCCGCGCTCGGAGCGCAGCTCATCGGCACGGGCGATTCGCCGTATTTGCGCATGGGAGCGGAGATCGCGATGCATCATCACGAGCGCTGGGACGGCAGCGGCTACCCCGGGCGGCTGAAAGGACAGCTGATCCCGATTTCGGCCCGCATCATGAACATCTGCGACCAGTACGACGCCCTGCGCTCGGAGCGCCCGCACAAGCAGGCGATGTCCCACGAACGCGCGGCCGAGATCATCACCATCGGCGACGGCCGGACCATGCCGTCGCACTTCGACCCGGATGTGCTCGACGCCTTCAAGCGCTGCGCGGGGCGCTTGCGCGAGATTTTCACGTCGGTATCCGACTGAACCCCGCCGCGCGGGCAGGCGCGGCTTAGCCCGCGCGACCGATGATCTGCGCCGTGGCGATCAGCTCCTCCAGCAGCGCCATCGAGACTGCGCCCGACATGGCGTAGGGATCGAGTCTCGCGCTCTCGGAGTACTTCAGCAGCGTCGAAGGGTTGACCTTGGCGAGATTGACCTGGCCCATGGTCCAGCCCGCGAAGCGGCGCTCGCTCACCTCTTCGTAGTGCAGCACGACCACGTCCTTGTGACGGTCGTCGCGCACGATCTGGCTGTAGAGGCGGTTGACCGCCGTGCGCCCGCCTTCGAGCACCTGCATGAAAATCTCCCCGCTCTGGCACAGGATGCCGGTCACGCCGAGCTCCGGATTATGGCGCCGCGACTGTGCGAGGATCGAATCCGTGAGCTTGGCGCTTACCGGCTGCGCGGAGCGGCTGGCGTACAGGAGGCGGACGAGCATCGCATTTCTCCTAGGCGTTCTTGCGCTGCAACAGGGCGAGGAATTCGCGCCGCAGGTTGGCGTCCTTGAGGAACGAGCCGCGCATCACGCTGTTGATCATCTTCGAATCGGTGTCCTTGACGCCGCGCCACTGCATGCAGAGGTGGTCCGACTCCATCACCACCGCCAGACCGTCGGGCTGCATGCGCTCCTGCAGCAGGTCGGCGAGGCGCGTCACCGCCTCCTCCTGGATCTGCGGCCGGCTCATCACCCAGTCGCACAGTCGCGCGTACTTCGACAGCCCGATCAGATTCGAATGCTCGTTCGGCATCACTCCGATCCAGACCCTGCCGATGATCGGACACAGGTGATGCGAGCAGGCGCTGCGCATCGTGATCGGGCCGACGATCATCAATTCGTTCAGATGCTCGATGTTCGGGAATTCCGTCACGTGCGGCGGCGGATCGTAGCGGCCGCGAAACACCTCGGTCAGGTACATCTTCGCCACGCGGTGCGCCGTACCCTGCGTGTTGTGATCGCCCTCGGTATCGATGACCAGGCTCTGCAGCAGGCCGAACACCTTCGCCTCCACTTCCTCGAGCAGCATCTGCGTCTCGCCGGGCTCGATGAAGCGTGCAATGTTGTCGTTCGCGTGGTAGCGCGCGCCCGCGGCGCGCAGGCGCCCGAGGATCCTGTGCGAGACGGGGACGCCGGCGTCCGGGCGCGCGCGGGTCGGCTTTTTCATCGAATCGGATACGCAATGGCGGCGGTACGCCCATTCTAGCGGGATGCCCGAGCACCATGGTGCCGGCTGCAGGAATCGAACCCGCGACCTTCGGTTTACAAAACCGCTGCTCTACCAACTGAGCTAAGCCGGCCCGCCGGGCAAGTCTACTTCAGGCACGCCTACTTCACCCGCCGCAGCCTGGGCTTGCCCGCGGGCGGCTTGGGCGGCACGGGCGCTTCGTCCGCCGGCGCGGGCGGGGCGGCGGGCAGGACCACGGGCTCGGACTCCGCGTCGGCCTGCAGCGCGGGCTTGGACAGGTCGACTTCAAAGGTCATGCCGTGCCCGGTCTCGCGCGCGTAAAGCGCGTAGACGTTCGCCACCGGCACCGAGAGCTCACGCGCGGCGCCGGCGAAGCGCGCCGAGAACTCGATCATCTCGTTGCCCATCTGCAGCTGGTGCACCGCGCCCGGGCTGACGTTGAGCGTGATCTCGCCGTTGCGCACGTGCTCCGGGGGCACCCGCGTCTGCGCGTCGACCTTGACCGCGAGGTGCGGCGTGTAGCCGTTATCCACGCACCATTCGTACAGCGCCCGCAGCAGATACGGCTTGGTGGGGATTTCGCCCATCGCGCCGTTTACTTGCGCATCACCTTTTCGGAAGGTGTCAGCGCCTCGATGAACGCGGGCCGCGAGAAGATGCGCTCGGCGTACTTCATCAGCGGCGCCGCGGGCTTGCCGAGCTTGATGCCGTAGCGGTCCAGGCGCCACAGCAGAGGCGCGATCGCCACGTCGAGCATGGTGAAGTCATCGCCCAGCATGTGCTTGGTGCGGGTGAAGATCGGCGCCAGCTCGATCAGCCGATCGGTGACGTGGGCACGCGCTTTCTCGATTTGCTTGTCCTTGCCCGATTCGAGCGCGTCGATCTGCGAGAACAGCTCCATTTCCATGTTGAACAGCATCAGGCGCGCGCGCGCGCGCATCACCGGATCGGCGGGCATCAGTTGCGGGTGCGGGAAGCGCTCGTCGATGTACTCGTTGATGATGTTCGATTCGTACAGCACCAGATCGCGCTCGACCAGCACCGGCAGCCGGTTGTACGGGTTCATCACCGCGATGTCTTCCGGCTTGTGGAACAGGTCGACGTCGATCACCTGGAAATCCATGCCTTTTTCGTACAGCACGAAGCGGCAACGGTGGCTGAACGGACAGGTGGTCCCGGAATACAGCTGCATCATGATTCGTGTCCTCGTGCGGCGCCGTCGGGCGCCGCGGCCGCTACTTCACGTCCTTCCAGTACTCTTTCTTCAGCATGTAGGCGAAGATGAACAGTATGCCCAGCACGAACAGGACTACGACGCCGATGCGCTCGCGCTCGACCGCCTCGGGCTCGCCGATGTACACGAGGTAGTTGACCAGATCGCGCACCGTGGTGTCGTATTGCACCGCGTCCTGCGACCCCGGCGTGAGCTGGTGCCACGTGTATTCCACGCTTTCGCGGCCGCCGTGCTCGGTGGTGGTCGTCTCGAGCGCGCGCTCGCCCTGCAGGGTCCAAAGCGGATTGGGCATGGCAACCTTCGGGAACACCGCGTTATTCCAGCCGGTGGTCGATTTCGGGTCGCGGTAGAACGTGCGCAGGTAGGTATAAAGCCAGTCGGCGCCGCGCACGCGAGCAATCACCGATAGGTCGGGCGGCGGCACGCTGAACCATTTTTTGCCGTCCTGCGGGGTCATCGCCACCGTCATGGTGTTGCCGATCTTGTCGGAGGCGAACATCAGGTTGTCCTCGATCTCCTGCCGTGTCAGTCCAATGTCCTCCAGCCGGTTGTAGCGCATGTACTCGGCGCTGTGGCAGCTCAGGCAGTAGTTGGCGAAAGTGCGCGCCCCCGCCTGCAGGCTCAACAGATCGCGCGCATCGATCGGCGCGGGATCGAGCCGGTAGCCCTCCTCCCCGGCGAGCGCCGTTCCGGCGATCAGGAGTCCCCCCAGCGGCGCCAGCAGGAACGCAGCGAACAGCCTATGCATGGTCTTCATCCTTCGCCCTCAATGCGTTACCCGGTCCGGCACCGGCCGCGTCTTGTCGCGCGACGTGTACCACGGCATCAGCAGGAAGAACAGGAAGTACAGCGTGCCGAAGATGCGGCCGATCACGGTCGCGCGCTGCGCGTTGCCGAGCCAGGGGCCAAACTGGCCCCAGGCGTTGGTCGGTATGGTGCCGAGATAACCCAGGGCGAAGAACGACAGTACGAAAATCGCGAGCGCACCCTTGAACAGCCTGCCCCGGTAGCGGATCGACTTTACCGGGCTGCGGTCGAGCCAGGGCAGAAAGAAGAAGATCAGCACTGCGGCGCCCATCGCGAGCACCCCGGGAAACTGCGAGTCGAATAGCGGCGGCACCGCGCGCAGGATCGTGTAGTACGGCGTGAAGTACCACACCGGTGCGATCTCGGCCGGGGTTTGCAGCGTGTTGGCCGGAATAAAATTGTTGCTCTCCAGGAAGTAGCCCCCTCCGTTCGGCACGAAGAACATGACGTAGGCGAAGATCGCCAGGAATACGACCACGCCGACGATGTCCTTCACCGTGTAGTAGGGGTGGAACGGGATGCCGTCGAGCGGATGGCCATCGGCTCCCTTGTGCTTCTTGATCTCGATGCCGTCCGGATTATTCGAGCCGACGTCGTGCAGCGCCAGCAGGTGCGCCACGACCAGCGCCAGCAGCACCAGCGGGATCGCGATGACGTGGAAGGCGAAGAATCGGTTCAGGGTCGCGTCGGAGACTACGTAGTCGCCCCGGATCCACA
>JBOIFB010000201.1:0-5332 GCA_050741415.1 Burkholderiales bacterium
GCTGCCGCCGGTGATCGGATCGTTCGCAGCGCCGGTCGACGTCGCCGGGGTGCCGCTGGTGGTGCTGTACCTGCTCTCGGTGTGGCTCGGGCTCGTCCTGGCCGCCGCGCTGCTCGCGCGCACGCTGGCGCTGGGCGACTCTTCCGCCGACCCGCCGCCGCGCGACTGATGCTTTCGGCGAACCTGGTCCTGCCGATCGCGCTGCTGTACGTGGCGCTGCTGTTCGCGGTCGCCTTCGTCGGCGACCAGCGCGCGCGCGCGGGGCGGCTCGGATGGCTGCAGTCGCCGGTCGTGTACACGCTGTCGATCTCGATCTACTGCTCCTCCTGGACGTTCTTCGGCGCGGTCGGCTCGGCCGCGCGCGGCGGCCTGGAGTTCGTCACCATCTACCTCGGCCCGATGCTGGTATTCGTCGGCTGGTGGCTGCTGCTGCGCAAGCTGGTGCGCATCGGCCACCAGCAGGGCGTGACCTCGATCGCGGACATGATTTCCTCGCGCTACGGCAAGAGCGCGCCGCTGGCGGCGCTTGCGACCGTCATTGCCGTGGTCGGCATCACGCCCTACATTGCGCTGCAGCTGCGGGCGGTGACCATGAGTATCCAGGTTATCGCCACCGCCGGGCCCGAGGATCCCTCGGGCCTGCCCCCGGCGCACCTCAATTTCGATGCCGCATTCTGGATTGCCGCCGGCATGGCGCTGTTCACGATCCTGTTCGGCACCCGCAACCTCGACGCCAAGGAGCAGCACCACGGCGTCGTGGCGGCGATCGCGCTCGAGGCGGTGGTCAAGCTGGTCGCGCTGGTCGCGGTGGGCCTGCTGGTGGTGTTCGGCATTTCGAACGGTGTCGCGGACAGCTTCGCGCGCGCCGCGCCCGCGCTCCTGCACTCGCCCGATGGCTTCGGCGTGCGCTGGGTGGCGATCACCTTCCTCTCGGGCGCAGCGGTCATCTGCTTGCCGCGCCAGTTCCAGGTGACGGTGGTGGAGAACGCGGACGAGGGCCACCTGCGCACCGCGTCGTGGCTGTTTCCGCTCTACCTGCTCCTGATCACGCTGTTCGTGTTGCCGATCGCCATCTGCGGCCTGAGCGTCCTGCCCAAGGGATCGAACCCGGACATGTTCGTGCTGACGCTGCCGATGTGGGCCGGACACAACTCCGTGGCACTGCTTGCTTTCCTCGGCGGATTCTCCTCGGCGACCTCGATGGTGATCGTGGCCTGCATCGCGCTCTCGACGATGGTGTCGAACCACCTCGTCATGCCGCTCGCGATGCGCTTTCGCTGGGTGCCGCTGAACGCGAGCGGCGAGGTGCGGCGCTTCCTGCTGTCGAGTCGCCGGACGAGCATCTGCGGCATGATGCTGCTCGGTTTCCTGTATTTCCGCCTCAGCGGCTCCGGCGACGCGCTCGCCTCGATCGGCCTGATCTCGTTTGCCGGCGTGGCGCAGTTCCTGCCGAGCCTCATCGGCGGCCTGTACTGGCGCAATGCCAATTCCGCGGGCGCGATCGCGGGACTCGTGGCGGGCGCGCTGCTGTGGGCCTACACGCTTTTCCTGCCCAGCCTCGGCGCCGGCGTGGTGTTCTCGCCCGAACTGATGCACGGCGGGCCGTTCGGCCTCGCCCTGCTTCGGCCTCAGGCGCTGTTCGGCCTGTCGGGGTTCGATCCGCTCGTGCACTCCCTGTTCTGGAGCCTGTCGGTCAACACGCTCCTGTTCGTCGTGCTGTCTCTGCTGCGCGAGCCGCGCCCGATCGAGCGGCTTCAGGCGGCGCTGTTTGTCGACGTGTTTCGCACTCCGGCCGAGGCCGCCTCCGGCCTGATCCGCCGCACCGCGGCAGCCGAGGACCTGCGCGCGCTGGCCGAGCGCATCCTCGGCGCCGACGAGGCGACGCAGTTCCTCGATCGCGCGGCGCGCGAGCAGGGCCTGGAACACGGTCCGCCGATCGCGAACGACACCTTCATTTCGCAGCTCGAGCGCAAGCTCGCGAGCAGCATCGGCGCGGCCACGGCGCGCAGCATGATCTCGGAGGCGGTGACGCTCGAGTCCATCAGCCTGGACGAGCTGATGCAGATCGCCGACGACACGCGCCGCGTGCGCGAGCACAGCCGCCAGCTGCAGGAGAAGTCGAGCCAGCTCGAGGCGGCGGCGAGCCAGCTGCGCGAGGCCAACGCGCGCCTGACGCGCCTCGACCAGGAAAAGGACGACTTCCTCAGCCAGGTGAGCCACGAGGTGCGCACGCCCATGACCTCGATTCGCTCGTTCTCGCAGATCCTGCTTGAGGCGCCGGAGCTCGAGTCGGACGTCGCGCAGCGCTACGTGCGCATCATCCACGACGAAAGCGTGCGCCTGACGCGCCTGCTCGACAGCACCCTCGACCTCAGTCTGCTCGAGCGCGGCGAGGCGCCCTGGTCTCGCGCTGCGATGGACCCGGAGGCCGCGCTCGATCGCTCGATCCGCATCTGCCACGGACTGGCCGGCACGCGCGTGCGGCTGCGCAGCCTCGCGCGGGCGCAGGGCGTGGTCGTGGAGGCGGACGAGGACCGGCTGTGCCAGGTGTTCATCAACCTGATCTCGAACGCGATCAAGTACAACATCAGCGACGCGCCGCAGGTGACGATCCGCAGCGCGCGGCGCGACGAGGCGTACGAGGTCGAGGTCGCCGACAACGGGCCCGGCATCCGCGGCGAGGAGCGCGAGCGGATCTTTTACAAGTTCGTGCGCGGCTGGGCGCACACCCAGACCGGCGCGAGCGGGGCCGGCCTGGGACTCGCGATCAGCTGGCAGATCATGCGTCGCCTGGGTGGCTCGCTCGCGCTGGTGCCGGGCGAGGGCCCGGGGGCGTGCTTTCGCGTGACTCTGCCGCTGCGCGTGGGTGTTGCCGAGCCCGGGACCGCAGCGCGCGCAGGCTGATCAGCGCGGCGTGACGCGGTAGCCGACCGGCAGCAGCCGAATGCCGAGGCGCTCCTCGATGCTGCCCCACAGCCCGCGCGGCAGGTAGAGCGCAAAGGCGACCGCGGCCGCGCCGAGTCCGACCAGGTACCACACGCCGCTCGCGCCGAACACGCTTTCGAGCGCGAAGAACACCAGCGCGCCGATGATCGGGCCTTCGAAGGTGCCCAGGCCGCCGACCAGCGCCATGAAGATCATGTAGGCAGTCCACTGCACGCCGAAGTAGGTCGCGGGCTGGAACGAGATCGCGCTCGCGAGGTAGAGCGCGCCGGCGAAGCCGCAGCCGGCGCCGGCGATCACGAACAGGATGCGCTTGGTGGCGAGCACGCGCACGCCGAGCGAGGCCGCCGCCTCCTCGCTGTCGCGGATCGCCTGCACCGAGCTGCCCAGGCGCCCGCGCAGCAGTGCGAACACGAGCGCGGTCAGCCCCGCCATGCCCGCCAGTGCGAGCCAGTAGTTGTAGTCGCGCCGGGCCTCGGGACCGAAGGCGTTGAGCGCGATGAGCGAGGTGCCGGTTTCGCCCTGGATCAGGCGGTCGAGGTTGACCAGCAGGTGCAGCAGCTCTGCCACCACCCACATGCCGATCGCGAACTCGCCGCCGCGCAGGCGCAGCGCGAAGGACGACAGCGCGAGCGCGACCAGCCCGGCGAACGCGGCGCCCAGCACCAGCGCCGGGTAGACGTCCATGCCGAAGCTCGAGAGCCGGATCGCGGCGTAGGCGCCGATGCCGAAGAACGCCTGCTGCCCGACCGAAACCAGGCCGCCGTAGCCGGCGAGTGCGTTCCACATGACCGCGAGGATGACGTAGATGAACAGCGTGGTCAGGCGGTCGACCGCGTTCGCGCCCAGGTAGAGCGGGCCGAAGGCGAGCGCGAGGGCGAGCGCGCCGAGCGCCGCCGCCGAGGCGACCGAGAGCGGCGTCCAGCGCTGGATCGAGAGTCCGGCGCGGGCGCTCACGGCGAGCCTTTCAGGCGCTGGTGCAGCAGGCGCGCGCCGAGCGCGGCGAGGAACACCGCGTGGCCGGCGATCAGAAAGCCGTTGGGTGCGATCTGGGCGCCGACGTTCTGCGCCACGCCGAGCACGATGCCGCCCGCGAGCGTGCCCCACATCGAGCCCAGGCCGCCGATCACCACCGCCTCGAAGGCGAAAATGAGCTGGGCCGGGCCGGCGTAGGGCCCGAAGGTCGCGCGCATGGCGAGGAAGGTGCCGCCCACCGCGACCGTCATGACCGCGATCGCGGCCGCCGCGGCGTAGACCCGGCGCGAGTCGATTCCGACCAGCTCGGCGGTGTCGGGGTCCTCGGCGATGGCGCGGATCGCGCGCCCGAGAGGGGTACGCGCGAGCAGCAGCTGCAGGCCGCCCAGCATCAGCACCGCGACCAGGAAGCTGAGCCCTGCCAGGTGGCCGATGTAGATCCGGCTGCCGATCGACCAGCTGTCGAACGCCAGGTCGCCGATCGCCGGCGCGAGCGAGCGCGTGTCGGCGCCGAACTGCAGGAACAGCAGGTTCTGGATCACGATCGCCAGGCCGAAGGTGGTGAGCAGCGGCACCAGCACGCCCGAGCGCAGGCTGCGCTCGAGCATCACGCGCTGCATCAGCCAGCCGAGCGCGCCCATCAGCGGCAGCACGATCGCCAGCGCGAGGAAGGGCGACATGCCGCTGCGGTCGACGATCGCCCACACCAGGAAGGCGGCCAGGATCGCGAGGTCGCCGTGCGCCAGGTTGATGATCCGCATCACGCCGAACATGAACGACAGCCCGCAGGCAATCAGCGCATAGTAGCCGCCGAGCAGCACGCCCTGGATTACCTGGTTGAGCCAGATCATGCCGGCTGCCCGCGGCCCAGGCCGAAGTAGGCCTCGGTCACCTGCTCGCGCGTCATGTCCGCCGCAGCGCCTTCGAGCACTACGCTGCCCTCGAGCATGCACGCTATGCGAGTCGCCACGCGCAGCGCGCGCGCGAGATCCTGCTCCACCAGCACGATCGTCGCGCCGCCCGCGATCAGGCTCTCGAGGCACTGGTACACGCGCTCGACCGCCACCGGCGCGAGCCCGAGCGAGACCTCGTCCAGCAGCAGCACGCGCGGGTTGGCGACCAGCGCGCGCCCGATCGCGGTCGCCTGCTGCTCGCCACCCGAGAGGCTGCCGGCCTTGGCCTTGACGCGCGCGCGCAGCATCGGAAAGGCCTCCAGCACGCGTTCCACGTTCCACGGGCCCGGGCGGCCGTGCGCCCGCGCCACCAGCAGGTTCTCCTCGACCGTCATGCCGGCGAACAGGCGCCGTCCCTCGGGCACCAGCGCGATGCCGAGCGCGAGCCGCCGGTAGGCGGGCAGCGCGCTGACGTCGACGCCGTCGAGCAGCACGCGCCCGGCGGCCGGCCGGTGCGCGCC
>JBOIFB010000202.1:0-5330 GCA_050741415.1 Burkholderiales bacterium
GACCACGTTTTCCCGAAAACGTGGTCTGACCCCGGTTTTACAGGTAGGTCGTCGCCGCTTCCTGCTCGAAGCGGTTCGGCGGTCCTTCCCAGACGATGCGGGCGTGATCGAGCACGTAGACCCGATCGGCGTGCGGCAGGGCGAAGGTGACGTTCTGCTCGCCGAGCAGGACGCTGATGGTGGTGGTCGTGCGCAGCCGCTCGAGCGCCCTGGACAGCGTTTCAAGAATCACCGGGGCGAGTCCGAGCGTCGGCTCGTCCAGAATGAGCAGCTTGGGCTTCATCATCAGCGCGCGCGCGATGGCGAGCATTTGCTGCTCGCCGCCGCTCAGCGTGCGCGCCATCTGGGCCTGGCGATCCTGCAGGATCGGGAACAGATCGAACAGCCACGCCAGGCGCTCGGCGCGTTCGGCGTCCTCGAGCCCGTTGCCGCCGAGGTCGAGGTTCTCGCGCACGCTCATGTCGCCGAACAGTTCGCGCGTCTCGGGACAGTGCACCACGCCGCCGCGCGCGATCGCCGCCGCGCTGCGCGCCCCCAGCGGCTCGCCGGCCCACTTGATCGCGCCCGAATACGGCACCAGGCCCGAGATCGAATTGAACAAGGTGGTCTTGCCCGCGCCGTTGAGGCCGACCACCGAGACGAATTCGCCTTCGTGCACGTGCAGCGATACGCCGTCCAGGGCGAGCGCCTTGCCGTAGAGCACGCCGACCTGCTCCACCTGCAGCACCGGAACCTTGTCGCGGAAGGTGGATTCGGGCCGCCCGGCGCCGGCCAGCTCGCCGCCGAGATAGACGCGGCGCACGGTCTCGTCGCGCATCACGTCGGCCGCCGCGCCTTCGGCGATCCACTCCCCCAGGTACATGGCGAGCACGCGGTCGACCAGCGCCGCGACTCCCTTCACGTTGTGATCGACCAGCAGCACCGCGCGGCCTTCGGCGCGAAACTCCCGGATCAGCTCGGAAAACGCGGCCACCTCGGACGCGGTGAGTCCGGCGAAGGGCTCGTCGACCAGCACCAGCTTGGGGTGGCGCGCGATCGCCTTGGCGAGCTCGAGCCGGCGCAGATCGGCGAACGCGAGCGTCGGCGGCTTGCGCTCGAGGACCGCGCCCAGGCCGACCCGCTCGGCGATGGCGCGCGCGGTGGCAAGCACTTTCGCGCCGGTCAGGACCTTGGTGAGCCTGTCGGGCAGGAGCGCGACGGTGATGTTCTCGAGCACCGTCTGGCGGTTGAGCGGGCGCGAATGCTGGAACACCAGGCCGACGCCGCGCCGCGCGATCTTGTGCGAGGGCAGGCCGCCGATTTCGGCGCCGTCGAGCTTGATCGATCCCGCGCTCGGCGCTTCGACCCCCATGATGGTCTTCATCGCGGTCGATTTGCCCGAGCCGTTGGGTCCGATGAGGCCGAGGATTTCACCCGGCCGGATCGAAAAGCTGAGGTTCTTCACCGCGACCAGCCCGCCGAAGCGCTTGGTCAGGCCGGACACCTCCAGCATCGGCGCGCCGCTCATGTGCGCGCTTTCCCGCGCAGGATACCGAGGAAGCCGTCGGGGAAAAACAGGATCACGACCAGCGCGATGATCGACACGATCAGGGTCGACAGCTGCCCGAGCGGGCGCAGCAGCTCTCCCATGCCGATGAGGAAGACGGCGCCGATCGCGGCGCCCACGATCGTGCGCCGCCCGCCCAGCACGGCCGCGATGATGACTTGCACCCCGACCCCGATGTCGACGAAGGTGCCCACCGACGCGGTCCCCATGTAGAACACCATCAGCGCGCCCGCGAGGCCGGAGAAAAAGGCGCTCACGATGAACGCCGCGAGCTTGTGCTTGGTGACGTTGAAGCCGAGCGCGCCCGCCTGGATCGGGTCCTGCCCGGTCGTCTGCAGGATGAGCCCGATCGCGGAGCGCGACAGGCCGAACAGGATGGCGCCGCTGATCGCCATGAAGCCGAAGGCGATCCAGTAATTGACGCTCGCGCTGATCGAGATGACGTCGGGCACCGTGAGGCCGATTTCGCCGCCGGTCAGGCTGGCGAACACGACCACGAAGCTCTGCAGGATCAGCACCGCGACCAGCGTCGTCAGGCCGAAATACGGACCGCGCATGCGCAGCGCGGGCAGCCCCAGCACGACTCCGCCGACGACCGCCGCCGCAGCGCCCGCCGCGACGCAAAGCCAGATCGAAATGTCGGGCGAGAGGCGGGCATCGAGGATCCCGGCCGTGTAGGCGCCCAGGCCGATGAGGAAGGTCGGGCCGAAGTTCACCTCGCCGGCGAAACCGAACAGCAGGTCCCAGGACATGGCGAACACGGCCGTGTAGTACGCGACCGTCAGCAGGCCGAGCACGTAGCCGGAAGCGAAGAAAGGCAGGATCAGGCCCCCCGCGAGCAGCGCGGCGCCGATCCAGAACAGGCGCGAAGTGAGGACCGCACGCATCGTCAGCGCCGCCCGAACAGCCCCTGCGGGCGCACGTACATCACGGCCACCAGCAGCAGGAGCGCCGGAATCGCGCGGTAGGCCGGCGAGACGAGGTAGGCGGTCAGGGTTTCGAGATAGCCCACGACATAGGCCGCGAGCAGCGAACCGGTCACGCTGCCCAGGCCGCCGAGCACGACGATCGCGAAGGCGCTCGCGGTGAGCGGTCCGACGCTGTAGGAGCTCACGCCGAGAAACATGCCGAGCAGAATGCCGGCGATCCCGGACAGCAGGCCGTAGATCGCCCAGACCGACAGATGGATGCTGGAGAGCTCGATGCCGAGCAGGGTGACGCCGCGCGGATTCATCGACGCCGCCAGCAACGCCTTGCCCCTGCGGGTGCGGTTCACCAGCAGCCACAGCAGGCCGATCGAGATCCAGCACACGGCGGCGGTGAAGAATTCATTGGTCGGCGTGCGCACGCCCAGCACGGTCACCACGCCCTGGACGATCGGCAGCACCGTCTTCGCGTTGTCGGTGAAGAAGTAGGCGATCGTCTCCTGGATGATGATGCCCCACAGCAGCGTCGCGGTGAGGATGAAGATTTCCTTCTCGGACTCAGCGATGCGCCTCGAGCGCTGGATCGGGCGCACGATGATGAAATAAGTCGCGAACGCAAGCAGGATGCCGACCGCCACGCCGGCCAGCGCGGCCAGATAGCTGCCGGTGTGGAACGTTCCGGCCAACGCCCAGGCGGCGACCGCGGCCGCGACCATGATCGCTCCGTGCGACAGATTGAGCACGCCGGACACGCCGAAAATCAGCGTGAAGCCGATCGCACCCAGCGCGTAGAGCGCGCTGATGGCGAAACCGTCGATCAGAATTTGCCAGAAAAGCATGCGCTCGCGGCCGTCGATCCGTTGACGTGAGCCCGACCGGGGCGGGCCGCGCGAGCGGCGGCCCGCTCACCCGGGATCAGTGGGGCGGAAGCTTGATGAAGGCGGGGAATTTCACCGTGCCGTTGGCGAGGTTCGCGGGCCACATGTTGATCTGCTTGCCGTCCTGCCACTGCAGCATGAGGCCGGTGATGTAGCCCTTGCCGGTCTTGAGCCCGTGCACGTGCGGATTGCCCTTGGGCAGGAACTCGATGCGCCCGATGGTGCCGACGTAGTCGGTCTTCTCCATCGCCGCGACCAGCTTGTCGCTGTTGGTCGAGCGCGCGCGGCGGACCGCGTTGGCGATCATGTAGACCTCGTCATACGCCGTGTAGCCGCAATACGACGGCTGGTTGCCGTGCGCTTTCACGAACGCGTCGACGAACTGCAGGGTCTTGGGCGTGACCGCGACGCCGGGACCGGAAACGGCGTTGAACAGCACGCCTTCGGTCGCGCCGTTGGTGTCCTTCCAGAAGGTCGAGTTGGTCGCCTGCGACGAAATGCCGAACATCGGGATCGGAACCTGCTGGCTCTTCCATTGCACCGTCGGCTGCGTGCCGACGTGCGAGATGCCGGTAATGATGACGTCCGGCTTCAAGCCCTCGATCTTGTTGAAGATGGGAGTGAAGTCGGTCGTGTCGGGCGAGAACCGGATGTGATCGAGCACCTTGAGGCCGGCCCGCGGCAGGCATTTTGCATAGCCCGCGTCGAGCGGCGTGGTCCAGGCCGCGTCTTCGCTCATGATGACGGCCGATTTCATGTGGTACGGGCCGACCAGCAGATCCTTGGCCGCGTCGCACACCAGGCCGGCGAGCGCGCTCGAAGTGAGATAGCCGTGGAAGGTGTATTTGTTGCGCGCGTAGTCCTTGGCGATGTTCTGCGTGATCACGTCCGACGCCGCGCCGGGGGTGATCAGGACCGTCTTGAGCCGCGCGGCCCAGGGCTCGAGCGCCAGCACGACTTCGGAAATGTAGCTCGCGATGACCGCGTTGACCTTGTCCTCGCTCACCGCGCGCTGGAACGCGCGCACTGCATCGGCGGAGGAGGAGTGGTCGTCGTAGACCACGATCTCGATCTTGCGCCCGTCGACGCCGCCCTTCGCGTTGATTTCGTCCGCGGCGAGCTGCGCCGCCGGGGCGATGGACGAGCCGGCGACCGACTGCGCCTCCGAAATGACGCCGATCTTGATCGGCGCGGCGGCGATGGCCGAGCCCGCCCAGATGAGCGCCGCACCTGCGACGAGCGCGGCGAGCGGCGATGCCGCACCCGCGTGAAAGTGTTTCCGAATCATGGTTCCTCTCTCCTTGTACGTTCAGTTTTCCTGCTGCGGCCCGAAATAGTGGACGCAGGAAAAGTGATTGGCAAGCACGCAGTGCTTAGCTGACGCAATGGTCAGCTTCGAATCGGGAATCGCGCGCGGGCGCGCGGCGCTAGGCGAGCGGCTCGAGGTTCTCGAGCACGGTGGGCAGCAGCTCGCTCACCGTGGGGTGGATGCGAACGCGGCGCTGGAACTCCGGGTAGGGGGTGCGCTGGTAGATGGCGTCGACGAGCGAGTGCACCGCCTCGTCGCAGCCGGTGCCGAGCAGCGCGGCGCCGAGGATGCGCTTGCTCGCGCCCTCGACGTGGATCTTGAGCATGCCCTGGGTCTCGCCTTTTTCAACCGCGCGCGCGACGCGGCTCATGGGGCGCCTGCCGACCAGCGCCGCGATGCCGGCCTTGCGGATCTCGGCTTCGCTCATGCCGACGCGCCCGAGCGGCGGATCGGTGTAGAGCGCGTACACCGGCACGCGGTCGGTCCACTTGCGCCCCGCGCCCTCGAGCAGATTGGCGGCCACGATCTCGTAGTCGTTGTATGCCGTGTGGGTGAAGGCGCCCTTGCCGTTGCAGTCTCCGAGCGCCCATACGCCCGGGTTGGTGCTGCGCAGGC
This sequence comes from Burkholderiales bacterium, assembly GCA_050741415.1. Lineage (GTDB taxonomy): Bacteria > Pseudomonadota > Gammaproteobacteria > Burkholderiales > SG8-39 > DAHVFK01. Next base: position 5,275 of record JBOIFB010000202.1, read on the forward strand.
TCTCGTCGACCACGACGTAGCCGCGCGCGTCGGTCTTGATGCCGGCGGCCTCGAGC
>JBOIFB010000203.1:0-5317 GCA_050741415.1 Burkholderiales bacterium
AGCGCGGCGAGCAGCGCCTGCGGATTGGCCGGCTTGGCAACGAAGCCGCTGCCGAGCGCCCGCGCCAGCGCGCGGGCCTCAGGCTCGATGTCGGCGCGACCCCGCAACACGATCCGCCGCGTCGCCGCTACCGGGTTCGAGCGCAGGTCCAGCACCAGCTCGACGCCGTCCGCCCCGGCGAGCTGGACGTCGACCACGACCAGATCCGGCCGTTCCGCCTGCACCAGGCGCATCGCCTCCTCGCGCCCGGCCGCTTCATGCGGCTGGTGCCCGTGATTGCGCAGCAGCGCCGCCACGTAGCGGCGGTTGACGGGTCCGGCATCGACGACCAGGATCTTCGCCATCGAGATAGGTCTGCGTCATGGCGCCGCCAGCGAGGCGCGCGCGAAGTAATCAGTATCCGCCATCTTTGTATTGTTACGCCGCCCGCGCATGATCCCATCGGACCGGACTAGTCCGACGCCGATCGCGCCGCAGCCCCCGTGTCGGCCGCAAGCCTGACGAGCTCGGCCTGGAGCGCGTCCACTTCGCGCTCCAGCAGCGCATACGTCGCTCCGACGGCGTCGGGCTGCTGCGACAGGTCGAGGGCGCGCATGGCCTCCGCGGCGTGTTGCGCGGAGACGGCGGACAAGCTGCGGAACATCCCGCCCAGGGTATGGAGGTTGCGGCCGAACTCCGCGGCGTCCCGCGCGGCGATGGCCTCGCGCACCGCCGCCATGCGCTTGCCACATTCGGGCGGGAACATGTCGACCACTTCCTTGAGCAAGGCGTCGTCGCGATTCACGCGCTCGAGCAGCGAGTCGCGGTCGACGATGGGGGCCCGCGGCGCGCTCGGCTCGCGCCGCTCCAGGGCGCGGGGCTCCAGGTGGCCGAGCGCGTCGAGCAGGTCCGCCGGCTTGAGCGGTTTCGTCAGGTAGCCGTCCATCCCGGCGCGCAGGCAGCGCTCGCGGTCGCCGGCCATCGCGTGCGCGGTGAGCGCGATGACGGGAACGCGGCCGCCGTACGCCTTCTCGTACTGCCGCAGCGCGATGCTGGTCTCGATGCCGTCCATGCTGGGCATCTGCACGTCCATCAGCACGACGTCGAAACGCCTGCGCCGGATCTGCTCCAGCGCCGCTGCGCCATTGTCGACCGCGACCACCCGGTGTCCCGCCTTCTCGAGCACAACTTGCGCCAGCCGGCGGTTGACCGCGTTGTCCTCCACCAGCAGCACCTCGAGCGCATGTCCGGCCTGCGGCGCTTGCTTGGGGCGCGCGGCCTCTTGGCGCTCGGCCGGACTGGCCTCGACATCGAGCGCGCAGCGGACCGCGTCGAGCAGTTCGGACTGCTTCACCGGTTTGATCAGACAACGGGCGATGCCCTCGAGGCCGCCGTCCCCGTTGCCCCTGGCCGGCACCGCCGACGCGAGCATCACGACCGTCGAGGCCGCCGGCCGATCGCCGCGGCGCAGCGCCGCTGCGATCGCGTAGCCGTCCTCGCCCGGCAGCGTCTCGTCCACCAGCGCGAACGGGAAAGGCCTGGCATGCTGTTTGGCGATGCGCACGGCCGCCGCACCGTCGGCCGCCTCGTGCACCTCCAGGTTCCACGCCTTGAGCAATTCCGCGAGCGCGCTGCGGCTCGGCTCGTGGTCTTCCACCAGCAGCACCTTCGCACCGCCGAAGTCCTCCGGCGCGGGACCGATTCGCGCCTCGTCCTGCAGGCCGAGGCCGAGCGTGAAATGGAACGTGCTGCCCTTGCCCGGTTCGCTCTGCAGCCAGACGCGCCCGTCCATCATGTCCACCAGGCGCGACGCGATCGTCAGGCCCAGCCCGGTGCCGCCGTAGACCCGCGTGGTCGAGCTGTCGGCCTGCAGGAAGGATGCGAACACGGCCTGGTGCTGTTCCTGCGGAATGCCGATGCCCGTATCGCGCACCGCGACATGGCAGGTGAGGCGCGAGTGGTCCTCCTCCGCATGTCGCCGGACGCGCACGACGACCTCGCCGCGCTCGGTGAACTTGACCGCGTTGCCGGCGATGTTCAGCAGGACCTGGCGCAATCGCGCCGGATCGCCGCATACGGCGTCCGGGACGTCGCGCGCGATCTCGCAGGCCAGCTCGAGGCCCTTGCCGTGGGCCTGCGGCGCGAGCGCCTTCATGGCGTCGCCCACGCATTCCCGCAGCGAGAACGGAATCGCCTCGATCTGCAGCCGGCCCGCCTCCACCTTGGAGAAATCGAGTATGTCGTTGAGGATCGTCAGCAGCGAATCGCCGGACACTCTTGCCAGGCTCAGGTATTCGCGCTGCTCCTGCGTCAGCTCCGTCTGCAGGGCGAGCTCGGTCAATCCGATGACGGCGTTCAGGGGAGTGCGGATCTCGTGGCTCATGTTGGCCAGAAAATCCGACTTGGCGCGGTTGGCCGCCTCCGCCGCCTGCTTCGCGCGCTCCAGCTCGGCGGCCATCTGCTCGCGCGCCGCGACTTCGTTGCGCAGCCTCTCGTTCGCGGCGATGAGGCTGCTGCTGCGCTCGCGGATCTGGGCTTCGAGGTTGATCTTGCCGCTGTCGAGATCGACGAATACCGCGACCTTCGCCTTGAGCGCCTCGCCGTCGACCGGCTTGAGAATGTAGTCCACCGCCCCGACTTCGTATCCGCGCGCCATCGACTCGGCGTTGTCCGCCGCGGCGGTGAGGAAGATGAGCGGAGTGTGGCGCGCGCGTCCGAGCTTGCGAATCAACGCGGCCGTCTCGAAGCCGTCCATTTCCGGCATGCGCACATCCATCAGGATGAGCGCGAAATCCGTCCTCAGTATCTGGCGCAGTGCCTCCCTGCCGGAGTCGGCCGCGACGATGTTGCGGTCGCGGCCGGCCAGCAGATCCTGCATCGCGCGCAGGCTGCGCGGCTCGTCGTCGACGACGAGGATGTTGGCCTTCGACGGACGCGACGGCGCGGGTTCGCTCACGGGCTCAGCCAGATCCGCAGCAGGGACGCCAGTTGCTCGATGTTCACGGGCTTGGCGATGTAGTCCGACGCGCCGGCCTGCAGGCACTTCTCGCGGTCCTCGCGCATCGCCTTCGCGGTCACCGCCACGATCGGAATGCCGCTGAACTGCTCCAGACCGCGGATGATCCGGATCGTGTCGTAGCCGTCGAGCTCGGGCATCATGATGTCCATCAGCACGGCATCGATCCCCGACCTGCTCTTCAGCACCTCGATCGCCTCCTTGCCGTTCTCGGCGTTCAGAGCCTTCATTCCGTACTGCTCGAGGGCGCCGGTCAGCGCAAAGATGTTGCGCACGTCGTCGTCCACGATCAGCACGGTCTTGCCGTTCAGCTCCGCGTTCGGCTTGATCGACGCCACCTGCTCGCGCCTGGCCTCCGGCAGAGCGTCGAGCGCCTGGTGCAGAAACAGCGTCGCCTGATCCAGGACCGCGTCCATCGTGTCGGCCTTTCTCAGCACCACGATATCCGCCAGCTTGTCCAGGTTGTCGCGCTCGCTGCCGCCGAGGCCGTTCGCGCCGTAGAACACGACCGGCATGTCGATGGCCGTCTCGGAGTCGACGATCGACCTGAGCAGGGCGGACGGGACGACGTCCTGCAGCTTCGGACCGAGCACCATGCAGTCGAAGCTGCGCTCGGACAGCAGCTCGAGCACCTGCCGGCCCGAGGCCGCGAGCGTGATCTCGAGGTGCTCGGCGCGCAGCGCCTCGCTCATGCCGGCGCGGCGCGTCTCGTCGCCGTCGGCGACCAGCAGGGTCCTGACATCGCGCTCCACCAGCTCGCGCGCGGTCGCCAGCGCCGCCTGCAGGGACTCGACCGCCGCGGGCTTCCGCACGAACCTGTGCGCGCCCATGTACAGGCACTTGTGCATCCCGTCGTCCACCGACACGACGCTGACCGGGATGTGCCGGGTCTGGGCGTCGCGCTTCAGGATGTCGAGAATCGTCCAGCCGTCCATATCGGGCAGAATCAGGTCGAGCGTGATGGCGTCGGGACGAAGCTCCCGCGCCAGCGCGAGCGCGCTGTTGCCATCGAAGGCGACCACGCCCTTGAACCCGCTCTCGCGGGCGAGATCGAGCAGGGTCCCGGCGAAGCGCGCGTCGTCTTCGACGATCAGCAGCACGCGATCGCCAGGACGCAGCGCCTCCCGGTCGTCCTTGAGCCGGGGCGAAGCCCGGCCGCCGCGCGGCGAGGCCTTCGCCTGCGCCGGCGGCGCAACGGGCTGCGGCTCGGCCGTGCGCGGCTCGCCGCCTAGCCTCAGATAGAGCGTGAACGTGCTGCCCTTGCCGGGGACGCTGCGCAGCTGGATCTCTCCGCCGAGCAGCTGCGAGAGCTCGCGGCAGATCGACAGGCCGAGTCCCGTGCCGCCGTACTGGCGGCTGGTCGTGCCGTCGGCCTGCTGAAACGCCTCGAAGATGACCTTGTGCTTGTTCTCCGGTATGCCGATGCCGGTGTCGGAAACCGCGAACGCCACCGCGCGCTCGCCCGGCGCCAGTCCCAGGCTGGCCGGAGCGTCGCCCGCGCGCAGGGCCGATATGCGCAATGAGACCGTGCCCTTGTCGGTGAACTTGAACGCATTCGAGAGCAGGTTCTTCAGGATCTGCTGCAGCCGCTTCTCGTCGGTGCTCAGCATCGCCGGCAGGCGCGGGTCGATCTCGATCTCGAACCCGAGCCCCTTGCCGGCCGCGACCTCGCGGAACGCACGCTCGACGTAGTCGCGCAGCTCGGACAACTGCAGCGGCGCGAGGTCGAGCGAAACCGTGCCGGATTCGATCTTTGCCAGGTCGAGGATGTCGTTGATCAGCGAAAGCAGGTCGGCGCCGGCCGCGTAGATCGCCTGTGCGTAGTCGATCTGTTTCGGCGCGAGATTGTTGCCCGCGTTGTCCGCCAGCATCTTGGCGAGGATGAGCAGGCTGTTGAGCGGCGTGCGCAGCTCGTGCGACATGTTGGCCAGGAACTGCGACTTGTAGCGCGAGCTCAGCGCCAGCTGCTCGGCCTTCTCCTCCAGCGCGGATCGGGCCTGCTCCACTTCCCGGTTCTTGTACTCGACCTGCGTCATCTGCTCCGACAGCAGCATCGCTTTTTCCTGCAGCGCCTCGTTGGCGTGCTGCAGCTCTTCCTGCTGCTTTTTCAGCAGCCGTTCCGAGTTCTGCAGGTCCGCGGCCTGCTGCGCCAGGCGGTCGTTGGTCGTCTTGAGCTCCGCCTGCTGGCTCTGCAGCTCGCCGGTGAGCGACTGCGACTGCTCGAGCAGGGCCGCGGTGCGCACGTTCGCCTCGATCCGGTTGAAGACGATGCCGATGCTCTCGGTCAGCTGGTCGAGGAACGACAGATGCGAAGGGCTGAGC
>JBOIFB010000204.1:0-5310 GCA_050741415.1 Burkholderiales bacterium
CGCGCCCCGGCCGCTTTGCGCCGGGGCGTTTCCATTTCCGATTCCTGATGCCGCTCAAAGACCGTATTACCGAAGACATGAAGGCTGCGATGCGCGCCAGGGATCAGGCGCGCCTGTCCGCAGTGCGGCTGCTGCTCGCGGCAATGAAGCAGAAGGAGGTGGATGAGCGCGTCGAGCTCACCGACGCGGACGTCCTATCGATCATCGAGAAGATGCTCAAGCAGCGCCGCGAGTCGATCACCCAGTACGAGTCGGCCGGGCGCATGGACCTGGCAGACGTGGAGAAGTTCGAATCCGGCGTTCTGACGCAGTACCTGCCGCAGCAGCTGGGCGATGCCGAGGTCGCGCAGGCGGTCGCGGCGGCGATCGCCGAGTCCGGGGCCGCTGGCGTGAAGGACATGGGCAAGGTGATGGCGCTGCTCAAGCCGCGCCTGGCCGGGCGTGCGGACATGGGCAAGGTCTCCGGGCTGGTGAAATCCAGACTCTCCGCCTAAGGCGGCTCGCCGGCCGCTACACTAGGATTAGGCGGCCGTCCCGTGATCCCCGAGAGCTTCAAGCAGGACCTCCTCAACCGCGTCGACATCGTCGACGTCGTGTCGCGCTACGTCGGACTGAAAAAAGGCGGCGCCAATTTCACCGGTCTGTGTCCGTTTCACAACGAGAAGTCTCCTTCCTTCACGATCAGCCCCGCCAAGCAGTTCTATCACTGCTTCGGCTGCGGCGCGCATGGCAACGCAATCGGATTTCTGATGTCGTACGCCGGCCTGGGCTACATCGATGCGGTCAAGGATCTCGCCGCCTCGGCCGGGATGCAGATGCCGGAATTCCGGCCGGCCTCGCCGCAGGAAACCGCGCGCCGCGAGCGCGAAACCGACCTTTACGCACTGATGGAGCGCGCGTTGGAGTTCTATCGCGCCGAGCTGAAGAAATCGCCGCGCGCGATCGAATATCTCAAGAGGCGCGGGCTGACCGGTGAAATCGCCGCGCGGTTCCGCATCGGCTATGCGCCGGACGACTGGCAGGGGCTGCGCGGCGCGTTTCCCGAGTACGACGATAAGGCGCTGGTCGAATGCGGCCTGGTGATCGAAAACGAGGGCAAGCGCTACGACCGCTTCCGCGACCGGGTGATGTTTCCGATCCTGTCGGTGCGCGGGGCGGTAATCGCCTTCGGCGGACGCGTGCTCGGAGCCGGGGAGCCTAAATACCTCAACTCGCCGGAGACTCCCCTGTTCGAGAAGGGGCGAGAAGTCTACGGACTGGTCCAGGCGCGCGAAGCGATCCGCGCTTCGAGCCGCGCGCTGGTGGTCGAAGGTTACATGGACGTGGTGGCGCTGGCGCAGTACGGCGTCGGCTATGCGGTCGCCACGCTCGGCACCGCGACCACGACGGTGCACGTCTCGAAGCTGTTGCGGCTCGCCGACGAGCTGGTGTTCTGCTTCGACGGCGACGCGGCCGGGCGCAAGGCGGCGTGGCGCGCGCTCGAGGTCAGCCTGCCGCTCGCCCCCGACCACAAGCCGATCCACTTCCTGTTCCTGCCCGAGGGCGACGATCCGGACAGCTACGTGCGCGCCCACGGCAAGGAGGCGTTCGAGCACCTGATACGCGAAGCGCCGACCTTGTCGGAATTCCTTCTCGGGGAGCTGCGCGCCGGCGCCGATCTGTCCAGCCCAGAGGGCCGCTCGCGGCTTCTCAGCGCGGCGAAGCCCTACCTGCGCCAGATCGCGGCCGCCGTGCTTAGGCTGCAGGTTGTGAAAGAGGTCGCGGCGCTCGCCGCCGTGTCCCAGGAGGAGGCCGAGCAGATCCTGGAATTGCGCCAGGCGCGGCCCTACGCGCGGCCGGCGCCGGCGAAGCCGCAGCCTTCTCGCCAGTTCGCGCTCGAGGAACGGCTTCTGGCGCTTGTGTTCGCCAAACCGTCGCTCGCGCTCGAGGTCGATCCGGACCTGCTCGAGTCCTCGCTTGAGGAGAGCAAGGCGCTGGCTGAAATTGTCGCAGCGCTCAAGCGAACCGAGCGGCCCGAAGAGGTGTCCGACGGAATGCTGATCGAGCTGCTCGGCGAGTCCCCGCACCGCGAGCTGCTCGCGCGCGCCCAGGCGACGCTGTGGATGTCGCTCAAGCTCTCGCCGGAGGAGGCATTGGGCGAGTTCCGCGATACCCTGCGCAAGCTCGGCACGCGCGTCTCGGCGGAGGAGAAGTCATTGCTGGCGAAGATTCTCAAGAAGTCCGCGACAGCGGAAGAAGAAAGGATTTTTCAGGAACGCTACATGCCCAAAGGGCCTTGAGATTCATTGATTTGCTACAATATACGGTTTCGCCGGACCTTCTGTGATTCATGACCCGACGTGAGGCAAGGATGGCCAAGGACAAGCGCAAAACGACCCACAAGACGGCCCGCAAGGCGAGCACGAAGGCGAAAGGCGTCAAGAAGCGGAAGCTCAAGCACGCTGTCAAGCCGCGTCCCGCGGCAAGGAAGAAAGCGAAGGCCGCGCGCGCGGCGCCCAAAGCGGCGCGCAAGCCGGTCAAGCGCGTGGCGGCCAAGAAGACTGCGCGCGCCAAGCGTCCGGTGCAGGCGAAGAAGCCCGCCGCTCTGGCCAAGGTCAAGCCCCTGCCCAAGGCCGTCGCGGCGCCCGCTGCGACGTCCGAGGCCAAGTCCGGCAAGAAGGGTAAGGCAAAGATCCAGAACACCAAGCAGGCGCTCGAACTGCTCGAGGCCAAGGTCAATGCCGGCCTCAAGGCGGCCAAGGAGAAGAAGGGCCGCGGCGGGCGCAAGGCGCGCCGCGAGGAGTGGCTTGCAGCGGCCGCGGAGCTACCCAAGGAAGACGCCGAGGCGCGCCGCACCCGGCTCAAGACCCTGATCAAGCTTGGCAAGGACCGCGGCTTCCTGACCTACGTCGAGATCAACGATCATCTGCCGGACGACCTGGTCGACGCGGAGCAGATCGAGTCGATCATCTCGACTTTCGCCGACATGGGCATCCAGGTCTTCGACCAGGCGCCCGACCAGGAAACGCTGCTGATCACCGAGGCCGCGCCCGCCGCCTCCAACGACGAGGACGTCGAGGAGCAGGCCGAGGCCGCTTTGTCGACGGTTGACTCCGAGTTCGGGCGCACCACCGACCCGGTGCGCATGTACATGCGCGAGATGGGCTCGGTGGAGCTGCTCACGCGCGAGGGCGAAATCGAGATCGCCAAGCGCATCGAGGAGGGCCTGCGCCACATGGTGCAGGCGATCAGCGCCTGCCCGACCACCATCCACGAGGTGCTCGACCTGGCCGAAAAAGTGGAAAAGGAAGAGATGCGCATCGACGAGGTCGTCGATGGCCTGATCGACCCCAACGCCAAGGACGAGTTCGACCCGAAGAAGGCAGAGTCCGAGCAGGAAGAGGACGAGACGATCGAAGAGGAGATCGAGGAAGAAGAGGACGACGATGGCGCCGCGGCCCGCGCCAGCCTGCTGCAGCTGCGCACCGATGCGCTGGAGAAGTTCGCGCGCATCCGGCGCCTGAACGAAAAGATGAAGCGCGCGCTCGAGAATAAGGGCCCGCGCGACAAGGACTACCTGCGCGCCCGTGAGCAGACCACCAACGAGCTGATGACGATCCGCTTCACCGCGCGCACGGTCGAGCGCCTGTGCGACAGCGTGCGCAGCCTGGTCGACGACATCCGCTCGCGCGAGCGCGAGATCCACAACATCTGCATCGACAAGGCGCAGATGCCGCGCCAGCACTTCATCAAGGTGTTCGCCGGGACCGAAGGCTCCAAGCGCTGGCTGACCAACGAGCTCAATTCGGGGCATCCCTGGAGCGAGGCGCTGGTTCGCCTCGAGCCCGCGATTCTCGAGCTGCTCGGCAAGATGCAGAGCGTGCAGCAGAAGATCGGCATCCCGATCCGCGACCTGAAGGAGATCAACAAGCAGATGTCGACCGGCGAGGCCAAGGCCCGCCGTGCCAAGCGCGAGATGACCGAAGCCAACCTGCGCCTGGTAATCTCGATCGCGAAGAAGTACACCAACCGCGGGCTGCAGTTCCTCGACCTCATCCAGGAGGGCAACATCGGCCTGATGAAGGCGGTGGACAAGTTCGAATACCGCCGCGGCTACAAGTTCTCGACCTACGCGACGTGGTGGATTCGGCAGGCGATCACGCGCTCGATCGCCGACCAGGCGCGCACCATCCGCATTCCGGTGCACATGATCGAGACGATCAATAAAATGAACCGCATCAGCCGCCAGATTCTGCAGGAGACGGGGCAGGAGCCGGACCCGGCGACGCTCGCGGCGAAGATGGAGATGCCGGAGGAAAAGATCCGCAAGATCCTCAAGATCTCGAAGGAGCCGATCTCGATGGAGACGCCGATCGGCGACGACGACGACTCGCACCTGGGCGATTTCATCGAGGACCAGTCGACCATGGCGCCGTCCGATGCCGCGACCTACTCCTCGCTGCGCGATGTCACCAAGGACGTGCTGGACACGCTCACGCCGCGCGAGGCAAAGGTCCTACGCATGCGCTTCGGCATCGAGATGTCCACCGACCACACGCTGGAGGAAGTCGGCAAGCAGTTCGACGTGACGCGCGAGCGCATAAGGCAGATAGAAGCCAAGGCGCTGAGAAAGCTGCGCCACCCGTCGCGCTCGGAGCGGCTCAAGAGTTTCCTCGATCAGGAAACCTGATTGGAAGCGTGACGAAACACGTCGATTACTACTTCTCGCCGTCGTCGCCGTGGACCTACCTGGGCCACGAGCGCTTCGCCGACATCGCGCGGCGCCACGGAGCGCAGGTCGCGGTGAAGCCGGTGGACTACGGCGTAATCTTCCCGCAGTCGGGCGGCTTGCCGCTTGGCAAGCGCGCGCCCCAGCGCCAAGCCTACCGCCTGACGGAGCTCAAGCGCTGGAGGGAGCACGTCGGCGTGCCGCTGACGGTGCAGCCGAAGTTCTTCCCGGTCGACGCCAATCCCGCGGCGCTGGCAATCATCGCTGCCGCATCCTTCGGCCACGAGGCGCAGATGCGGCTCGCGGGCGCGTTTTTGCGCGCGCTTTGGGCCGAGGAACAGAACATCGCCGACGCCGCGACGCTGAGCGCTGCCGCCGCCACGGCCGGGCTGGATGCCGACAGGCTGCTTGCGGCCGCGGCCGACGCGAAGACGCGATTCGACGCCTTTACCGAGGAAGCGCTCGCGCGCGGCGTATTCGGCGCCCCGACCTACGTCTATCGCGATGAATTATTCTGGGGCCAGGACCGGCTCGACTTCCTCGAGCGCGCGCTGGCATCGTAAAGTATCGAGCAACCCGCGTGGGCCGGTAGCTCAGTTGGT
>JBOIFB010000205.1:0-5289 GCA_050741415.1 Burkholderiales bacterium
GCTTGGGCGCGCTCATCAGGCCGCGCCCGATCGAGACCATGGCCTGCTCGCCGCCCGACATGGTGCCGCTGAGCTGCGCGCGGCGCTCTGCGAGCCGCGGGAAGATCTCGTAGGCGCGCGCGAGCCGTTCGGCGACGATCGCCGCGGAGCGCTCCTGATAGGCGCCCAGGCGCAGGTTCTCCTCGACCGTGAGCTTGGGGAAGACCTTGCGCCCCTCGGGAATGCAGGCGATGCCGGCCGCGATCACCTTGTGCGTGGGCAGGCCGGCGAGCTCGAGCGCGCCGAAGCGGATCGTCCCGGCGCGCGGGGGCGTGAGGCCGAGGATGGCGCGGATCAGCGTCGACTTGCCCGAGCCGTTGGAGCCGAGCAGGCAGGTGATGCGTCCCGGGGCAACCGTCAGGGTCACACCCTCGAGCACGTCGGCCTTGTCGTAGGCGGCGTAGACCCGGTCGATCTGGAGCGGCGCCGTCATTCGACCCCCAGGTAGGCCTGCTGCACGCGGCGGTCCGCCGCCACCTCGCGGTACGCGCCTTCGGCGATCTTCCTGCCGAAGTTGAGCACCACGCAGCGGTCGGTAATGCGCTCGATCACCCCCATCTCGTGCTCGATGATGACGATGCTCAGGCCCGCGATGCGGCCGCGGATCTCGAGGATATCGTCCATCAGCTCGCGCGTCTCCTCCTCGGTCATGCCGGCCGAGGGCTCGTCGAGCAGCAGCAGCTGCGGCCGGCTGATGAGCGCGCGGCAGATCTCGATCCGGCGCCGGTCGATCATCGGCAGCGCGCCGACCGCCTCGAACATGCGGTCGGCGAGCGGCGCGTCGAACACCCGCACCAGCTCGCGCGCCTCTTCGAAGGCGCCGGCGAACTGGCGCGCAAAGGCCTGCCGCCGCAGGAGGTTGAACCACAGCCCGTGCGAGAGCCGCTTGTGGTTGCCGACCATGATGTTGTCGAAGATCGACAGCGGCAGGCACAGGCGCGAGCGCTGGAAGGTGCGCGCGATGCCCGCCTCGTACACCGCCTGCGCGCGCTGGTTGGTGATGTCGCGCCCGAGAAACTCGGCCCGCCCGGCGCTCGCCGCGTAGATGCCGGTGAGCACGTTGAACGAAGTCGTCTTGCCCGAGCCGTTGGGGCCGATCAGGCCGACGATCTGGCCCCGCTCGACCCGCATGTCGAGCGCATCGAGCGCCACCAGGCCGCCGAAATGGCGCGTCAGCCCCGACACGGCAAGCACCGGCGCGCTCACCGCGCCCTCCAGCCCGGCAAGTAGGCGCGCAGCGGCCGCGGCAGCAGACCTTCAGGACGGTACAGCAGCACCAGGATCACCAGCGCCGCATAGAGCAGGTAGCGGTACTCCTGGATCAGCTGCAGCTTCTCGGGCAGCACCACCACGATCGCAGCCGCGAGCGCCGCGCCCCAGGGGTTGCCGATGCCGCCCAGGAGCACGATCGACACCATGACCAGCGAGTCGCCGAAGGTGAAGCTGGTCGGCGCGATGAAGCCCAGCATCAGCGCGTAGAGCGCGCCGGCCGCGCCGGCCATGAAGTTGCCGAGCGTGAAGGCGAGGATCTTCCAGCGCGCGATGTGGATGCCGAAGCAGGCCGCGGCGGTTTCGTCGAGGCGGATCGCATCCAGGCTGAGGCCGATCCAGGAGCGCTCGAGCCGGCGCGTGAACGCGAACGCGAGCACCGCGAGCGCGAGCGCCGCCAGCACGTAGTGCGTGTAGAACGAGAACTCGACTCCGGCGACGCTGAAATTGTCGTTGAACGCGATGCCCATCAGCTTCATGCTCGGCAGCTTCAGCCCCTGCGGTCCGCCGAGCGTGTCGTTGACCTCGAGGAAGGTCTTGAACAGCAGGCCGAAGGCGATGGTCACTACGGCGGCGTAGTGCCCGCGGGTGCGCAGCACCGGCAGGATCAGGATCGAGCCGACCAGCGCCGCCACTGCGCCGCCGAGCGCGATCAGCGCGAGGTGCGGGATGGCGCTGTGCACGGACAGCACCGCAGCGGTGTAGCAGCCGGTGCCGAGAAACGCCGCGGGCGCGAAGTTCATCACCCCGGAGTAGCCGAACTGGAGCGTGAGACCGAGGCAGACGGTGAAATAGATCAGCACCGTGCCGACCATCAGCAGCGGAAAGTGGTCGTCGTGGAAGACGGCGATGAACACCAGCAGCGCCGCGAGCGCGACGCAATTCATGGCCGGCTCGCGCATCTCGAACGCGCGCGCGGCCGGCGCGAGCCAGCCGGTGCGGCGCGCGACCAGCACCGCGGCCACCGCCGCCGCCAGCACGCCGATCACCTCCCACTCGTTCTCGGCCCACATGAAGGCGACCGCGAACGCGGTCACGAGGGCGGCGGCGGCGATGCCCGGCCAGAGCGGCGTGCGCGGCGCGGTGCTCACACCCGCTCGCTCGCCTTCTCGGCGATCAGGCCGGTCGGGCGCCACGCCATGATCGCGATCACCACGGCGAAGGCGAACACGTCCTTGTAGGCGCTGGCGAAAGGCAGCGCCACCGCGCCGACGGTCTGCAGCGCGGCGAACAGGAAGCCGCCCAGGATCGCGCCGTAGATGTTGCCCAGGCCGCCGACGATCGCGGCGCTGAAGCCGATCACCCCCAGCCACAGTCCCATGCCGAAGTTGATCTCGTTGTAGTAAAGACCATTCATGACGCCGGCGAACGCCGCCGCCGCCGAGCCGAGCGCGAAAGTAAGCAGCACGACGAAGGTGAAGTTGATTCCCATGGTGCGTGCGGTCTCCTCGTCCTGCGCCACGGCGCGGATCGCGAGCCCGAGCTTGGTGCGGTTGATGAGAACGTGGATCGCCACGATCACCGCCAGGCCGCCGAGGAACAGCAGCACGCTGTCCAGACGCAGGTTGAAGTCCCCCAGCGCGAGCGCGTCGGTCGGCAGCAGGCGCGGGAAGCGCTTGGGGTTGGCGCCGTCCGGATAGAACAGCCGCACCGACTCGCGCAGCACCGTTCCGAGCATCAGCGTCGCCAGCAGGACGTTCAGCGGCGGCGCCGATTTGAGCGGCATGACCAGGTACCGGGCGATGAGCGCGCCGAGCAACCCCATCGCGGCGCAGGCGGCCAGGGTCACCATCGCCACCTGCAGCCACGGGTCGGCGACGCCGATGAGCTTGAGGCCGAGGTACACCGAGTAGCCGGTAAAGGCGCCGACGGTGAGCACGTCGCCGTGGCTGAACTGGATCACGTCGAGCACGCCGAAGAACAGCGTGAAGCCGACCGCGACCAGGGCGTACATCATGCCCAGCATCAGGCCGTTGGCGACGAATTGGGCGAGCAGTCCTGCGTCCATGGAAAAACGAAGGGGCGGGCGGCTGCCCGCCCGCCCCCGGTCGTCAAGCGCCGCGGCGGCTTACTTGGCGAGCTTGCGCTTGCCGCTCGCGTACTCGCTGTCTTCCCACACTACCCACTTTCCGTCCTGCACCACGTACTTGGTGATCGCGGCGACCGTGTTCTGGCCGTGATCGTCGAAGCTGATCGGGCCGACGATCGAGTCGACGTTCTTGACGTGCCCGAGCGCGGCAGTGACCTTGTTGCGGTTCGGCCCGACCTTCTCGATGGTGTCGAGGATCAGGTTCATGGCCGCAAAGGCGAACGCACCGTAGGCCTCGGGGCCCTCGGGGTACCCGGCCTCGGCGTACTTGGCGGTGAAGAACTTGCCGCCGGGCAGCTTGTCGACCGGCGCCCCCTCGCGGAACGCGAGCGCGCCCTCGGCGAGCGGGCCGAGGCCCTGGATGAAGGCGTCCGAGACGATGCCCGAGGTGCCGATGAACTCGGCCTTGATCCCCAGTTTGTCCATTTGCGAGCGGATGCGCACTCCGATCGGGGTCAGTCCGCCGAAGTAGATCGCGTCCGGGTTGAGCGACTTGATCTGCGTCAGCTCGGCGTTGAAGTCCTGCTGGTCGGCGGTGACGCCGAAGCTGCCGACGATCTTGCCGCCGTACTTCGCCACGTACTCGCTGAAATACTTGAAGTGGCCCTTGCCGTAGTCCGTGGTGTCGTGGATCACGGCGAAGGTCTTGTAGCCCTGGCCGATGGAGAACTTCGCGTTGACGTCGTTCTGGTTGATCATCGTGCCGTTGACGCGGTGGATCTCCTTGTAGTCGTTGCCGTAGGTGATCTCGGGCAGCACCGCGCCCCACACGATCACCGGCAGGCCGAACTTGTGGTAGGTGTCCACGGTGGCGATCGCCGTCGTCGAACAGTAGTGCGTCGCGCCGGCGATGATCGAGGGATCCGAGGCGGCCTTGGTCGCGACCTGAACGGCGACGTTCGGCTTGCACTCGTCGTCCAGCACCACCATTTCGTAGTGGTACCTGGCTTTGGGGTCCGCGTTGCGCAGCCTGACCGCGAGATCCGCCGAATTGCGCCCGCCGATGCCGTTGGCCGACACGCCGCCGGTGAGCGGGCCGATGAACACCACCTTGACCGTTTTCTTCGCTGCCTGCGCCCCGGCGGCGAGGCCGAGCGCGAGCGCCGATGCCAGCAGCGTCTGAATCAACTTTTTCATAGGATCCCTCTTGGAATTCTCCGGCGCGAACTCCCGGAACGGAGGCCGACTTGCCGCGAGTGGCGGACAGCTTGCCCCAGGGTCTGCGGAGGGTCAAGCCTCGACCGCCGACGATCGCGGCTATAGTGTGCGCAACGGGGACAGACCCCGATTCTCCGGGAGAGAGCGATGCAGCAGATCATTCGTACCGCCTGCGGCGTGCTCGCCAGCGCCGCGCTCGGCGCCTGCGTGGTGGTTCCGGATCGCGGGCCGCCGCCAGGCTACGGCCGGGTCGAGTACCGCCCCGCGCCGCCGCCCGCACCGGTGCGAGTCGAGCTGCGCTTCGACGAGCGCCAGCGCGAAATGGCGCGCGCGTACTACCGCGGCCATCGCGACCGCGACCACGACCGGGACTACGACCGCGACCGGGACCGCGACCGCGACGACGATCGCGACCGCAACTGCCCGCCGGGACTGGCGAACAAGCATGACGGCTGCATCCCGCCGGGACAGGCGAAGCACTGGCGCCGCGGCGAGCCGCTGGCGCGCGGTGTCGTGGTGCAGACCGTGCCGCGCGAGCTGGAAGTGCGCATCGGGCCGGCGCCGCGCGGCTACCGCTACGTCGACGTCGCGGGCGACATCCTGATGATCGCGGTCGCCACCGGCATGGTGGTCGACGCGATCGACGACCTGAACCGGCAGTAACCGATGCCGCAAGCCAAATCGGGCCAGCCCTCATTTTCGCGGACATCGGGGAAAATGGGGTCAGACCACAT
>JBOIFB010000206.1:0-5280 GCA_050741415.1 Burkholderiales bacterium
TCTGCAACCCGACGATCCTCGCCCGCATCGAGCGCGAAGAGCTCGAGCAGCTGCTGCGCGGCTACGGCTGGACGCCGCATTTCGTCGAAGGCCACGAGCCCGAGGCGATGCATCAGCTCATGGCCGGCACTCTGGACCAGGCCATCGAGGACATTCGGCGGATCCAGGCCAATGCGCGCAACAACAAGGACAGCGCGCGGCCGCGCTGGCCGATGATCGTGCTCGATTCGCCCAAGGGCTGGACCGGCCCGAAGGTGGTGGACGGGCTGCAGGTCGAAGGCATGTTCCGTGCGCACCAGGTGCCGCTTGCCGACCCGGCCAGCCATCCCGGGCACCTCAAGCTGCTCGAGGACTGGCTGCGGAGCTACCGGCCCGCCGAGTTGTTCGACGACCGGGGCCGCTTGAAACCGGAGCTTGCCGAGCTCGCGCCCAAGGGCAACCGGCGCATGGGCGCCAATCCGCACGCCAACGGCGGCATGCTGCTGCGCGAGCTGCGCATGCCTGACTTCCGCGACTATGCGGAGAAGGTGCCTGCGCCGGGCGCGCCCGGGGTCGGCGACACGTTCGTGCTGGGACGGTTCCTGCGCGACGTGGTGAAGCTGAACAGCGAGCAGCGCAATTTCCGCGTTTTCGGTCCCGACGAGACGCTCTCCAACCGGCTCGGGGCGGTGTTCGAAACGACCCACCGCCAATGGAACGCGCGCACCGTGCCGAACGACGAGTTTCTCGCCCCCGCCGGCCGCGTGCTCGACTCGATGCTGAGCGAGCACCAGTGCGAGGGCTGGCTCGAGGGTTACCTGCTCACCGGGCGCCACGGCCTGTTCAACTGCTACGAGGCGTTCATCCATATCGTCGATTCGATGTTCAACCAGCACGCCAAGTGGCTCAAGGTCACCGCGCAGCTGCCCTGGCGGCGCAAGATCGCCTCGCTGAACTACCTGCTTGCCTCGCACGTCTGGCGCCAGGATCACAACGGCTTCACCCACCAGGATCCGGGCTTCATCGACCACGTCGTCAACAAGAAGGCCGAAGTGGTGCGGGTTTACTTCCCGCCGGACGCCAACTGCCTGCTCTCGGTGATCGACCATTGCCTGCGCAGCCAGCACTACGTCAACGTGGTGGTCGCCGGCAAGCACCCTTCGCCGCAGTGGCTGACGATGGATGCCGCCATCAAGCACTGCACCGAGGGCATCGGCATCTGGCAGTGGGCAAGTAACGACCAGGGCGCGGCGCCGGACGTGGTGATGGCGTGCTGCGGCGACGTGCCCACGCTGGAAACGCTCGCCGCGGTCTCGATCCTGCGTCAGCACCTGCCCGAGCTGAAAATCCGCGTGGTCAACGTCGTCGACCTGATGAAGCTGCAGCCCCCGCGTGAACACCCGCACGGCCTGAGCGACCTGGACTTCGACGAGCTGTTCACCCAGGACAAGCCGGTGATCTTTGCCTACCACGCCTACCCCTGGCTGATCCACCGCCTGACCTACCGCCGCACCAACCACGACAACATCCACGTGCGCGGCTACAAGGAGGAGGGCACCATCACCACGCCGTTCGACATGACGGTGCTGAACGACCTGGACCGCTTCCACCTGGTGATGGACGTGATCGACCGCCTGCCGCAGACCGGCGACCAGGGTATCTACCTCAAGCAGCAACTCAAGGACAAACTGATCGAGCACCGCCAGTACATCACCCGGAACGGCCAGGACATGCCTGAGATCAGGAATTGGAAATGGGACGCCGTGCCACCATTGGCCAAGCGGCCGCGCGGCTAGCCAGGGCGGCGTTCGATGAAGCCGGTCCGCACCAGCTCGTCTACCAGCGCGTCGTAGTTTTTCGCACCCGTGCTTTCGGGGGCGTGCGCGAAGACGTCCTTCTGCTCGGCCGGGCTCTCTGCCAGGGCGACGTTCTCCGCAATGCGCGTGCGGCAGATCTCGTCGCCGTGGCGTGCCAGCAGGCTGTCGTAGATCCGGTGCGATAGCTTGCGGCGGGTATCGAAGCGGGTGACGACGTAGCGCCGCGCGATGCGCTTCTTGAGCACGTGCTCGAGCGCCTTGAGCGTCTTCTCGATCTGCTGCACCCCCTTCAAGGCCAGATAATCGGCCGAGACCGGGATCAGCACGCGGTCGGCGGCGAAGATCGCCGACAGCGACAGCACGCCGAGCACCGGACAGCAGTCGATCACGATCGGGCGCCCGGTGTTCAGGTTCTCCCGCACGATGCCGTGGTTCAGGCGGTTGAGCACATTCGCACCCTTGCCGAACTGGGTGTCGACTTTCGACAGCTCGACGTGCGCCGGGATCACCAGCCAGCCGCCGCTCGAGGCCCGGATCAGCTGCGTGAGCGGCTTGGACTGGTGGTAGAAGCCGAACATGGACTCGTCGGCGCGCTCGACCGCAGCGCCGCAGACGTAGGACAGGTGCGCCTGGGGGTCGAGGTCGATCGACAGGGGGTTGTAGCCGCGGCGCGCGAGGGCGGCGCTGACATTGAGCGACGTGGTCGTCTTGCCGACGCCCCCCTTCTGGTTGAAGACCGCGATCTTGGCCATGAAGTAAGGCCCGTCCTCCCGCGCCGCCGCTGGCAGAAATCTACCACAGGCGCGCGCGCAGTTTGCCAGATGCAGCGCGTGCAAGGTAACCTTGCGCCGGCCCGCCTTGGAGGAGGAGGAACTAATGCTCGATTTTTGCCGTCGACGGTGAGCGCGGCGGACAGCATTCTGGAGGTGCGCGACGTCGCCGTTCACTTCGGCGGCATCGTCGCGCTCGACGGGATCAGCTTCGACGTGCCGCGCAACTCGATCGTCGGGCTGATCGGCCCTAACGGGGCGGGCAAGACGACGCTGTTCAACTGCTTGAGCTGCCTCTACGTGCCGACCCGGGGCGACATCCTGTTCGACCGTCGCTCGATCCTGGGCACGGCCTCGCATCGCATGGCCGCGATCGGCATCGGGCGCACGTTCCAGAACCTGGCCCTGTTTCATCGCATGTCGGTGCTCGAGAACGTGCTGGTCGGCGCGCAGTCGCGCGGCCGCAGCGACTTCGTGTCCAACGCGCTGCGCCTGCCGTGGATGCGGCGCGAGGAGGCGATGCTGGAGCAGAAGGCCTGGGGGCTGCTGGAGTACCTCGACCTGACCGAGGTCGCACACCTGCCCACCGGCGCGCTGCCCTTCGGCACGCAGAAGCGGGTCGAGCTCGCGCGCGCGCTGGCGAGCGAGCCCAAGCTGCTGCTGCTGGACGAGCCCGCGGGCGGCCTCAATCACGAAGAGGTGGGGGCGCTGGGACAGCTGATGAGGAAGATCCGCGACGAAAAGCACCTCACGGTGCTGCTGGTCGAGCATCACATGAGCCTGGTGATGGCAGTCTCGGACCGCGTCGTGGTGCTGAATTTCGGACGCAAGATCTTCGAGGGAGCGCCGTCGGACGTGCAGCGGCACCCCCAGGTGATCGAGGCTTACTTGGGGACGGGGCATTGATGGCACTGCTCGAAGCCAGCAAGCTCGAGGCGTTCTACGGCCAGACCCAGGTGCTGCGCGGCCTGAGCTTCACGCTCGAGGAGGGCAGCGTCACGGCGATCCTCGGCGCGAACGGTGCGGGCAAGACCACCACCCTGCGCGCGATCTGCGCCATGGTGCGCACCGCGGGCGAACTGAAGTTCGACGGCCGGCGTATCGGCGGCAAGGCGACCGAATCGATCGCGCGGCGCGGCATCGCCCACGTGCCCGAAGGGCGCGGCACGTTCGTGCGCCTGAGCGCCGAGCAGAATTTGAGGCTGGGCGCCTACGCGCGCCGCGACGCGGCGGGGATCGAGGAGGACCTGGAGCGCGTCTACGGCTATTTCCCGCGCCTCAAGGAGCGGCGCGGCCAGCAGGCGGGCACCCTCTCGGGCGGCGAGCAGCAGATGCTGGCGGTGGGGCGAGCGCTGATGATGCGTCCGCGCCTGATGCTGCTCGACGAGCCCTCGTTCGGCCTCGCGCCGCTGCTGACCGAGGAGCTGTTCCGTATCCTGGGCGCGATCAGCCGCGAGCGCCGGGTCAGCATGCTGGTGGTGGAGCAGAACGCCTCCCTCGCGCTCGCCATCGCCGACCACGCTTACCTGCTCGAGACCGGGCGCATCGTGCTGAGCGGGCGCGCGCAGGACATCGGCAAGGACGAATCGGTGCGCAAGGCGTACCTCGGCTACTAGGAGACGAGCGGTGGACATGTTCCTGCAGCAGACGTTCGACGGCCTGGCCTTCGGCGGGATCTACGCCCTGGTCGCGCTCGCGCTGGTGATGATCTACCAGGCCACCGACCACCTGAATTTCGCTCAGGGCGAGATGGCGATGTTCTCGACCTACATCGCCTACACCCTGCTGCAGCACGGCTTGCCCTACTGGTGGGCGTTCCTGCTCACGATCGCGATCTCGTTCGTGGGCGGAGTGCTGGTGGAACGGATCATCGTGCGGCCGGTGGAGGGCACCGGGGTGCTGAACGAGGTGATCGTGTTCATCGGCCTACTGGTGATCTTCAATTCGCTTGCCGGCTGGATCTGGGACTACACGATCAAGCCTTTTCCGAGCCCGTTCCCGAAGCACGTGCCGTTCGGAATCACGTTCATCGGCCCGCACAGTTTCGGCGTGATCGGGGCTACGCTGGTGGTGCTGGCGGCGGTATACATGTTCTTTCGCTTCACGCCGGTGGGTCTGGCCATGCGCGCGGCGGCGCAGAATCCGGAGTCGGCGCGGCTCGTGGGAATCTGCGTCGGCTGGATGCTGGCGCTCGGCTGGGGCCTGGCAGCGGCGATCGGTTCCGTCGCCGGCATGATGGTCGCGCCGATCGTGTTCCTCGAGCCCAACATGATGCTGGGCATCCTGCTGTACGGCTTCGCCGGGGCGCTGCTGGGCGGCATCAGCAATCCGGTCGGGGCGGTGGCCGGGGGCCTGATGGTCGGCGTGCTGGAGAACTGGATCGGTACCTACGTGCCGTTTGTCGGCAGCGAGCTCAAGCTCTCGGTCGCGCTGGTGCTGATCGTGGCGGTGCTGGTGTTGCGTCCGAGCGGCCTGTTCGGCTACGTCGTCGTGAAAAGGGTCTAGGCGATGGACCATCGATCCGGGGTCGACGTGCGAGAGCGGGCCGCGCTGGCGATGGGCGCCAAGCTCGCCCCGCGGCAGATCGCCGCGCTGGCGCTGGCGCTTGCCGCGGCGATTGCGCTGCCGTGGTTCATCAGCGATTACCGAAGCTTCCAGTTCACCCTGGCGATCAGCTACGCGATCGCCGTGCTCGGACTCAACATCCTGACCGG
>JBOIFB010000207.1:0-5266 GCA_050741415.1 Burkholderiales bacterium
TCGCGCGCCGCGGCGAAGGCCTCGGTCAGCGCCGGGCCGAGATCGACCACGCGCCGCACCTGCCGCACGAGTTTCACGTGCGGCGCCACGAGCGGACGCTGCTCGATGTCCTGCAGCGCGCCGCGCCCCTGCAGCGCCGTGGGCGCCGCGCCGCCGATCAGCACCAGCGGCGATTGCGCGAGCTGCGCGTTCTTGAGCGCGGTGATGGCGTTGGTCAGGCCCGGCCCGGCCGTGACCGCCGCCACGCCGGGCGTGCCGGTGAGGCGCGCCATCGCGTCCGCGGCAAAGACGGCGCTCGCCTCATCGCGCACGTCGATCACGCGCATGCCGCGCGCCTTGGCCGCGACCAGCAGGGGGGAGATGTGCCCGCCGCAGAGAGTGAACAGCGCCGGCACGCCATGCGCCGCGAGCACCGCGGCGAGCCGCTCTCCGCCGTTCATGCCGCACCCCGCCCGGCCAGGGCGCGGTAATCGATCTTGCCCACGCGCGTCTTGGGCAGCTCGCGCCGGAACTCGATCTCGCGCGGGCACGACCACTTGATCAGCCGCTCGCGGCAGTGCGCGATCAAAACCTGCTTCATCGCCTCGCTCTCCTGTGATGGATCCCGCAGCACCACGAACGCCTTCACCCGCTCCACCTGGGCCGGGTCGGGCACCCCGACCACGCAGGCCTCGGCCACCGCCGGGTGGGCATGCAGCTCGCTTTCCACCTGGGTCGGGTAGACGTTGAAGCCCGAGGATTTGATCATGCGCTTCAGGCGCAGCACGAAATAGAAGAATCCGTCCGCGTCGCGCCTCGCCAGGTCGCCGGTGTGCAGCCAGGTGCGGCCGTCGGCGTGCACCTGCAGCGCCTGCGCCGTCGCCTCGGGATCGTCCAGGTAGCCGAGCATGACCGCCGGCCCCGACACGCACAGCTCGCCCTCCTCGCCCATTGCGACCTCGCGCTCGCTGCCCGGCTCGCACAGCTTGGCCGCCATGTCCGGGAACGGAACGCCCATCGAGCCCTCGCGATATTCGTCCATCGGCATCGCCATGATCGCGGTCACCGCCTCGGTCAGCCCGTAGCCTTCGAGCAGCCGCACCCGCCCGCCGCGGTCGGCAACGAGCTTCTCGAAGCGCTCCTTCACCGGCCGCGGCAGGGTGTCGGCGCCGCAGAAGCAGGCCTTGAGGCACGACAGGTCGGCGCGCGCGAGGCCGCGGTCGGCGGCGAGCGCGTGGAACAGCGTCGGCACCCCCACCAGCACGCTCGGGCGCTTGGCGCGCACCAGCTTCGCCGTCGCCGCCGGGTCGAATATCGGCACCAGGATCGACTTACCCCCTGCCATCAGCGCCGCGTTGACGCACACGCCGAGCCCGAAGCCGTGAAACAGCGGCAGGATGGCGAGGATCGAGTCGCCCTCGTCGAGCCCGCCCCAGGCCGCGGCCTGCATGCCCTCGGCGATGAAGTTGCGATTGGACAGCACGATGCCTTTGGGCGATCCGGTGGTGCCGCCGGAAAAGAGGATCGCGGCGGGATCCGAAGGTCCGATTTCCGATGACGGGATATGTTGATACGGCTGCCTCATTGCGTCCGACCACCAGGCCACGCGCCGATCCTCGGGCACGCGCGGGATCTTGCGCCCCTTGGTGAGACGGAAGCCAAGCCCCTTCAACCACGGCAGGGCGTCGGGGATGCGCGCGAGCAGGATCTTCTCCAGCGGGCGCTTCGGCTTTGCCGCGGCGAGCGTGCCGTAGAACGCGTCCAGCGCAAGCGCCACGCGCGCGCCGCTCGCGTCGAGGTAGTGCGCGATCTCGGGCGCGGCCGACAACGGATGGATCAGCGCCGGCACCGCGCCGAGCCGGTTCGCGGCATAGAACGCGATCACGCCCTGAGGCGAGGTCGGCATCGAGATCAGGAGGCGCTCGCCGCGGGAGAGCCCGAGCGCGGCGAGCACGCCGGCGCAGCGGTCGATGTCTTCGATCAGGCGGCGGTAGGTCGAGGTCGCGCCGAAGAAGTCCCATGCGATGGCCTGCGGCAGGCGGCGCGCGGTGGCCGCCACCGCCTCGTAGAGCGTGCTCTGCGGATACTCCAGCGTGGCCGGCACGCGGCCGTAGAACCTCAGCCAGGGATGCGCGAGGACATTCATGTGGGTTGACAATAAGACGGGCGCTGGTTCAGCGTCCAGTCGAACTCGGCGTAGCGCAGCTTGACCCGCCCCTGGCGGCGGTCGATCAGCTCGATCGCCGCTTCGTCCTCGATCCGCGCGAGCACGAACTCGAGCGCGCCCGGCTCGCCGCCGAAATCGCGCGCGTACCAGTGCAGCTGCGGCGGCGCGACCACCAGCGCGCCGCCGTGCTCGACCCGCACGCCGCGGCGCAGGTGGTCGCGGGCCGCGTCTTCCAGCTCCGCTTCCAGCCGGCCCGCGTGATACACGCGCAGCGCCGGGGTCGAGCGGCAGGCCGCATAGAGCGCGAAGTGGATCCGCTCGTCGAAAATGAGCGGCGTGAAGGCGAGCCGCGGGTCGTCGCGCGCCAGCGGCCCGCGCAGCCTGCCGTGCCGGTGCGCGTTGCCCCGCAGCAGGCCGTGCTCGATATCGTCCAGCGAATAGGCCTGCCCGGTCACGCACACCCGGGCCCGCTCGTAGAAACGCTCGATGCGGTGCACGTTCTCGCCCGGTGCCGCGTCCAGCGCAGCCAACAGCGCGCAGGCATTGTAGGCATTGAGCCAGAACCCGATCGGACCGGGGATCGGCGCGCAGCGCGGATCGAAGTCCTCCAACCCGGCGAGCGCCGCGGCGAGCGCCTTGCCCTCGGGCGCGCGGCGCAAGGCGGCGTAGTCGCAGCGCAGGCCCTCGGCGTCGCAATGGCGCTCGCGCGCCGCCTCGAGCGCGCGCGACAGGGTCAGGGCGGGTGATTCGGGCTCGTTCATGGTCTCGTCAGTCGTCGATTCTAGCGGCCCGCTAGAATACTCGGGCAAGAGGAGACGCCATGCCAGAACGCTTCGGATCGTACGACTACGTCATCGTCGGCGCCGGCAGCGCCGGCTGCCTGCTGGCCAACCGACTGTCGGCCGACCCTTCGGTTTCGGTGCTGCTGCTCGAGGCGGGCGGCAAGGACGACTGGTTCTGGATCGACGTCCCGGTGGGCTACCTCTATACCATCGCCAACCCGCGCACCGACTGGTGCTACAAGACCGAGCCCGACGAGCACCTCGCCGGACGCTCGGTCCATTACGCGCGCGGCCGGGTGCTGGGGGGATGTTCGTCGATCAACGCCATGATCTACATGCGCGGGCAAAAGGAGGACTGGGACCACTGGGCCTCGCTCGGCAACCGCGGCTGGTCGTGGGACGAAGTGCTGCCCCTGTTCAGGCAGCTCGAGGACTACCAGCACGGCGCGGCGGACGGCTACGGCGCCGGCGGCGAGCTGCGGGTCGAGGACCCGCGCGTGCACTGGGAGATCCTGGACGCCTGGCGCGCGGCGGCCGCCGAATGCGGCATCGCGCCGATCAAGGTGTTCAACCACGGCGACAACGCCGGCTGCGCCTACTTCCAGATGAACCAGAAGCGCGGCCGGCGCTGGAGCGCGACCAATGCGTTTCTGCGCCCCGTGATGCAGCGGGCGAACCTGACCGTGCTGACTGAGGCACTTGTAAAAAGAATTTCACTTCAGAATCAGACTGCGCAAGGCGTCGAATTCCGCCACCCGGAGCACGGCGAATGCTTCGTCGAGGCGACGCGCGAGACGATCCTCGCCGCCGGCTCGATCGGATCCCCCCAGATTCTTCAGCTCTCGGGCATCGGTCCCGGGTCTTTACTCCAATCCCGGGGAATAAAAATCCTGCATGACCTTCCGGGCGTGGGCGAAAACCTGCACGATCACCTGCAGATCCGCATGCAGTACCGGGTGCACGGCGTGCCGACGCTCAACGAGCGCGCCAACAGCCTGTGGGGCAAGGCCGCGATGGCGCTCGAGTACCTGTTGTTCAGGAGCGGCCCGCTCACCATGCCGCCGTCGCAGCTCGGCGCGTTCGCCAGAAGCGATCCGTCGCAGCCGACGCCGGACATCGAATGGCACGTGCAACCGCTCTCGCTCGACAAGTTCGGCGATCCGCTGCACCGCTTTCGCGCCATCACGCCCGCCGTATGCAACCTGCGCCCGGCCTCGCGCGGCTGGGTCCGGATCACCTCGCCCGACCCCGCCGCCTACCCCGAGATCAAGCTCAACTACCTCTCGGCCGGCGAAGACCGCCGGGTCGCGGTCGCGGGCATGCGCTACACGCGCCGCATCATGGCGGCGAACGCGCTGGCGAAATACAAGCCTGAGGAAATTCTCCCTGGATTGAAAATCACCAGCGACCAGGACCTCGAACGGGCCGCGGGAGAGCTTGGCACGACCATCTTCCACCCGATCGGCAGCTGCAAGATGGGCAAGGATCCGCTGGCGGTGGTAGACGACCGGTTGCGGGTGCGCGGCGTCGGGCGGCTGCGCGTGATCGACGCCTCGATCATGCCGCGCATCACCTCGGGCAACACCAACGCCCCGACCTACCTGATCGCCGAAAAAGGCGCCGCTTTCCTGCGCGAGGACGCGCACGCTAGCGTGCCCTGACGTGCAGGCTCTGGGTCGAACGCCCGATCAATCCGAACGTATCGAAGAGCCGCGCCTCGGCGATGCCCCCGCCCGACGGGCCGAGCAGGGTGCGCGCGTCGATGCAGATCCATTCGCCGCGCGCCGGGCGCAGCAGGTTGATCGTCAAATCCGAATTTACGAAAATGTAGCGCTTGAAGTCGAGCTCGGCGCTGATGCCGTTGCCCGAGTCGGCCGCGACCGCGACGCGCTCGATCGCGCCCGGCGCCTCGCCCTCGATCAGCGGATGGCGCAGCCGGAACCACACCGCGCACGGCCCGCGCGTGAGCCTTCCCTCGGCCACCCGCAGCTCGACCAGGTCGTGGTAGCCGACCGTGCCGGCACGGTGCGGGAACACGATCGGCTCGATCCCCTCCGGAGGCGCGGGAGCCCGTTGCAACTCGAGCGCCGGCAGCTCGATCGCGTGTTCGCGCTGCGCCACCGCGGTAAAGCGCGCCACCTCTCTCTCCTCGCCGTAGAGGCGGGCCGAGAAGTGCGCCACGTTGCGCCCCGCGTAATCGGTCGCGAGCTCGATGCGCAGCGGCGCGAGCGGCACCGGCCGCAGCAGGTTCGCGGTCAGGCGCGCCAGGTGAGTCATACCGAGCGCCGCCGCCGCGCGCGCGATCTCGCGCCCGGCCAGCGCCGTCGGCGGGCCGGCG
>JBOIFB010000208.1:0-5230 GCA_050741415.1 Burkholderiales bacterium
GTGCACCCACCGCGCCGAGCCGCACTTCGCCTTGATCTTCGCGCGCCAGCAGCGCGAGCAGCGGCAGCGCGCGCGCGGCCGGATTGTCGCCCAGGGCTTGGAGCGCGGACGGCAGCGGGCTCGCGGCCTCTTTCTGCTCCAATCGCAGCGCGAGCGCCGCGAGCCGGCCGCGGCCCAGCTCGCGCTCAAGCAGCAGCGCGACCGCGAGGCCGTGGCGGCGCGGACGCATCAGCGCGAGCGGATGAGGCAGCGGGAGGTCGAAAGCCACCAGCAGCACCGGGTCCGGGTCGAGCGTCGCCTGCAGCGCGGCCTCGAACAACCCGGCGGCGAACGAATCCCGGTCCGCAGCGAGGCTGGTCGAGGGCCGCGAAGAGCGCGTGGCGATGCCCCAGTAGCCGGCGGGCGCGTTGTGCACCGAGTTGTGAAACTGCGTCGGCGACACCTCGGGCTCGTCCGCTGCGAACGACTGGCACAGCGCGTGCGTCACCGCGCCATCGCCGTCGGCCGAAGCGAACACGGTCGCAATATCCTGCGGGCGCCACTCGCCTGCCGCCAGCGCGTCCTCCGCGGCCGCGAGCGCGAGGCGCGAGGCCGCGTTGCAGCGCCGGCGCTCGGTCAGCGGCAGCATGGCGGGTACCGGCACTCGCAGCGCCGTTTCGCTCCAGGGCGCGCGCCCGGCGAGGACCTCGCGGCACGCGGCCCAACCCTCGAGGCCCGGACCGAACACGCCCACGCCATGCAGGTGGACGCGCATCAGCCGGGGCGCCCGAACAGCAGGCTGCAATTGTTGCCGCCGAAGCCGAACGAATTGCTCAGCACGCACGCGAGCGGGCGCTGCGCGCTTTCGAGCACGACGCGCGTGCGCAGCGCCGGATCAATCCGCTCGGTGTTCAGCGTGCCGGGCAGGAAGCCGCGCTGCAGGCACAGGATCGAGATCGCGGCCTCGACGGTGCCCGCGGCGCCGAGCGTGTGGCCGGTCCAGCCCTTGGTCGAGCTGGCCGGCGTCGCATCGCCGAACAGCGCGTGCAGGGCGGCATCCTCGGCGCGGTCGTTGGCCGGCGTGCCGGTGCCGTGCAGGTTGACGTAGTCGACATCGCCCGGCTGCGCGCCGGCGCGCGCCAGAGCGTCCGACATCGCGCGCAGCGCGCCTGCGCCCTCGGGGTGCGGAGAGGACATGTGGTAACCGTCGCTGCTCTCGCCGTAGCCGAGCAGCGCGACCGCGCCGCGCACCTGCGGCGCCTTCTCGAGCAGTGCAAAGCCGCCCGCCTCGCCGATCGAGATGCCGTCGCGCCGCTCGTCGCAAGGCCTGCACGGCGCGGCCGACAGCAGCTCGAGCGAGCGAAAGCCGTACAGCGTGGTGAGGCACAGGCTATCGACGCCGCCGACCACCGCCGCATCGCAGATTCCGGCCTCGATCAGGCGCTGCGCCTGGGCGAATACCTTGGCGCTCGAGGCGCAGGCGTTGGATACGGTCGCTGCCGGCCCTTCCAGCCCGAGGCGCTGGCGCACGAACTCGGTGAGCGAGAACATGCCGTGCGTGCCGGCATAGTCGCGCGCCGCGAGCAGCGCTTCGGTCTCGGCGCCGTGCCCGTACGCGAGCTCGGTCTCGAGGATGCCCGAGGTGGTGGTGCCGAGCAGGACCGCGATGCGCTCCGCGCCGTGGCGCTCGCGCGCGCGCGCCACCGCTTCTTCGAAGCCGTCCTGCGCGAGCGCAAGCCGCGCCAGGCGGTTGTTGCGGCAGTCGAAGCGCGCCAGCGCGCCAGCGACCGGCGCCGACTCGAGGCCGTCGACGCGGCCGATCCAGGTCGGATGCGGAAAGGACCCGAAATCGTTCGGTCGCAGGCCGGATGTCCCCGAGCGCAGCGCCGCGAAGCTGCGCTCGAGACCCGTACCCAGGGCGCTCGCGATGCAAAGGCCGGTCACGAACAGCGGCTGCATTACTGCCAATCCGTCAGCGCCATTCCGAAGCCGAAGGTGGTTTGCCGCCAGTTATAGTCGGCCAGGCTTTCGCCGTAACCGCTGAAAAGCTGCACGTAGCCGCGCATGCGGCGATAGAGCGGGAAGCTCCACGACGTGCCGAGCGCGCCCTTGTGGGTGCGCGGATTGTAGCGTCCGAGCGCCGAGACCGTCTGCCGGCCCCAGTGGTAGCTCGCCACCGCATCGCCGTAGCCCATGTAATCGACGATGTCGGGGTTGTCGTCGTTGGCACGGGTCTCCGGGATGCGCCACCACGGCCGCAGGAGCAGCTCCAGCCCGCCGCGCTCGAGCCCGAACTGGACGTAGGCCCGGTTCCAGCTGCGCGACAACGGATCGGACTGGCCGTTCGACTGGTGCGCCAGGCCGAAGTTGAGCAGGCGCCAGCGCATGCCGAGGATCTGCTGCTCGGGATGAAAGGCGAGCATCATCTCGGGCTCGTAGTCGGTCTCGCGGAACGGGCGCGACACGGCGGGGTTGTAGACCTGCCACTGGCTGAGCTGGGTGTAGCCGGCCCACAGAGACGCGCCGATGCTTTGCTGCAGGTCGACGACCCTGAACTTGAAGCTCAGCTGGTACATCGCCTCGCTCGCCCGCAGGTTCGCAGCCGGCGGCGCCGCATGCGTCGGGCTCGAAGGTGCGAGGTTGAGGTTGTCGCTGTGATGCAGCACCAGAAGGTAGGTCGGTTTGTGCGGCAGGATGTCGAACAGCGTGCCCGAGACGCCGACCGCCCAGCGCTCGTCGATCGGCGAGCGCTCGGCGGCGTTGGCCGGGGGCGCCTCCCCGGGCTTCGGCCGCGGCACGGCGGCGTCGTAGCACGCCAGGCGCTGGCCGGGCGCGTCGATGCGCGCGCAGCGCTCGAGGTCGCGCGCGTCGATTGCGGCCTGCGCGCTCCCGGCGGCCAGGCCGAGCGCGAGCGCGGCCGCCAGGCCGCCGCTTCGCAGCGGGCTCATCGCCGCAGTCAGCGGAATTGCTCCCGCAGCTTGATCTTCCAGAACTTGCCGGTCGAGGTCTTGGGAATCGCCTCGAGGAATTCGAAGCGGTCCGGCAGCTGCCACTTGGCGAAGCGCCCGGCAAGGTGAGCGCGCAGCGCTTCCGGTTCGGCCTTGGCGCCGGGCTTGAGCACCACGCAGGTGAGCGGCCGCTCGCCCCACTTGGCATCCGCCACCGCGATCACCGCCGCCTCGGCCACCGCGGCATGCGCCATGAGCAGGTTCTCCATGTCGACCGAGCTGATCCACTCCCCGCCCGACTTGATCAGGTCCTTGGTGCGGTCGGCGATGCGCAGGTAGCCGTGCGCATCGAGCGAGGCGACGTCGCCGGTGCGCAACCAGCCGTCGGCCGTGAACTTCTCCCGATCGGTCGGCACTTCGTGATAGCCGCCCGCGATGAACGGCCCGCGCACCTGGATCTCGCCCACGCTCTTGCCGTCCCAGGGCTGCTCGGCGCCCTCCTCGTTGACGATGCGCATGTCGACCATGGGCACCGGCACGCCGGCCATCGCGGCGCGCGCAAAGCGCTCATCCGCAGCCGAATCCTGCAGCTCGGGCTTCAAGTAGGACGCAGTGCCGAGCGGGCTCATCTCGGTCATGCCCCAGCCGTGCGTCACTTGCGCGCCGTGCTTCGCATACAGGCGAATCATCGCTTCAGGCATCGCCGCGCCGCCGACCAGCATGCGAATGCCCTTTGGCAGCTTGTTGCGTTTCGGATCGGCCTCGAGCAACTGCGCCATGCCGATCCAGATCGAGGGTACGCCGAGCGCGTAGCTCGGCTGCTCGGCAGCGAACAGATCGAGCAGGTCCTGCGGATGCAGGTGCGGTCCCGGGAATATCATCTTCACGCCCATCATCATGCAGGTGTAGGGCACGCCCCAGCTGTTGGCGTGGAACATCGGCGTCACCGGCAGCACGCTGTCCCTGGCCGACAGGCACCAGAAGTCGGGCTGGTTGGCCACCAGCGAATGGATCACCGTCGATCGGTGCGAGTACACCACGCCCTTCGGCCGTCCGGTGGTGCCAGAGGTGTAGCACATCGCGATCGGGTCGTCCTCGTCGTGCTCCGGGTACTCGAACTTCTCCGGTGCGCCTGCGAGGAACGCCTCGTAGTCGACGAACGCCTTGTCCACCGCCTTGCCCGAGAACGGCACGACGATCACCTGCTCGAACTTCGCCTTGTCCTTGATCTGCTCGTAGAGCGGCAGCAGGATGTCGTCCACCACCAGGAAGCGGTCCTGCGCATGGTTCGCGATCCAGCCGATGTCCTCGGGCGCGAGGCGCAGATTGAGCGTGTGCATCACGCCGCCGGCGGCCGGAATGCCGAAGTAGCACTCCAGGTGCGCGTAGTGGTTCCAGCACAGCGTCGCCACCCGGTCGCCCTTCTTCAGCCCCGCGGCGAGCAGCGCGGAGGCAAGCCGGCGCGTGCGGCGGTAGAAATCCGAAAAGCGATGCTTCTTGAGCGACTTGTCCGGCAGCCGGCTGACGATCTCCGAATCGGGAAAGAGCTTGCCGGCGCGTTCCAGGAAGTGATTCAGCGACAGCGGCACGCGCTGCATGGTGGAGCGGATCATTCGGCGCCCTCCTCCTCTGACGGGCGCCGACAATGTACTGCGCGGCAGGCGCGGGCGTAAAGACTTGCCCCGGCCGGCCTGGACTATTGCTGGTTACTTCTCCGCGTCCGCCGCTTCCATGGAGCGATCGGCGTTCTGCTGCAGCTGCTGCGTCATGGCGTCGATCTTCTGCTGCGCGTGCTGCATGGTCTTCTGGCCTTCTTCCACCTCCGCTTTCTTGAGCGAAGCGACGGTCGCCGCGCTGCTGACGACGTCCGCGCCGCAGCCGGCAAGCGCGGCGGCTGCGAAGACTGCGACGAGTATTCTCATGGCTGCCTCCCTACGGGATACGTCCGGACACGTTACGCCTGTGCGCCGCTTCGCGCCGTCCACTTGTTCACATTCGGCTGCTTCATTTCCTTGATTTGACAATGTAAGCCCGCGCCCGCTCGACCTTGTCGATGCAGTTGGGATACTTGCCGAATTGCTGCTGGACCTTCGCGGCCGTCAGCAGACCGGCCGCCTTGGAATACTCCACCGTGCCCTCGAAGCCGTTGGCCTTGGCGAAATCGAGTTCTCGGTAGGCCACTTTCAGCCCGCTCTCGCACTGGTCCGCCAGAGAGCTGGTCGGGCTCCCGGCGCAGCCCGCCGTTGTGGCGAGCAACAGCGTCGAGACGATGACGACAAGCGATCGCATATATTGCATCCTCT
>JBOIFB010000209.1:0-5150 GCA_050741415.1 Burkholderiales bacterium
CGGCCGCGGCGAGGCTCCAGATGCGGCTCGCGGAATCGAACAACGCGCCCCAGCCGTTGCTCTGCTGGCCCAGGCCGGCGCTCAGCTGGAGGCTCGGGTACAGGCGCGCGACCGC
This sequence comes from Burkholderiales bacterium, assembly GCA_050741415.1. Taxonomy (GTDB): domain Bacteria; phylum Pseudomonadota; class Gammaproteobacteria; order Burkholderiales; family SG8-39; genus DAHVFK01. The sequence goes on from JBOIFB010000209.1 coordinate 116, forward strand.
CTCGCCGACTTGCGCGTTGGCCGCGCGCAGCTGCGCCTCGGCGGCGCGCACGTCGGGGCGCATGCGCACCAGCGTCGCGGGCAGGCTTACCGGCAGGCTCGCAGGCAGGTGCAGCGCGGCGAGCTTCGGCAGCGCCGTCGCGCCGGCACCGGAAGGAAACTCGCCGAGGTAGGTCGCGAGCAGGTGGCGGGTGCGATCACGCGCGAGCTCGAGCCCCGGCAGCTGCGCCTCACTGGCCGAGAGCTCGCTCCGCTGGGTCGCGACCTCGAGCTGCGATACCGCGCCGGCGGCGTACTGGCCGCGCACCAGGGCCAGGAGCTCGCGCTGATCGGCGATGCTCTTTTCGGCTGCCTCGATCTGCGCCTCGAGCGCGGCGAGGTTGATCGCGGCATTGGCGACGTTGCCCTCGATCACCAGCTGCGCCGCGCGCAGCTGCTCGTGCGCCACGTCGACCTGCGCCTGGGCGTTCTGCGCCACCAGGCGGTTCAGGCCGAAGACGTCCGGGTAGTAGCTGACGTTGAGCTGTCCGGTGTACAGGTCGTACACGATCGGCTTGGCGAGCCCGCCCGAGGTCGCTCCCGAGCTGCGCTCGCGCGCAAGGCCCGCGCCGAGCGAGACCTGGGGCGCGAAGACCCCGCGCGCGGCTTCGAGCTCGTAGCGCGCCTGCTCGAGCGTGCGCTGAGCCGCATCGAGCCCTGGATTTCTTTCCAGCGCCTGCGCCACCAGGCGATCGAGCTCGGGCGAACCGAACTGCTCCCACCAGCGCGGCCCGACTTCGGCACCGTAGTCGAGGCGCTGCACCGTGGCGCCGGGGCGCGCCGGGGCGAGCGTCACCGGTGGCGGCGAGGCGGTGTAGCCCGCGGCCTCCGGCGGCAAAGGCTTGACGTAGGCCGGGCCGACGCTGCACGCGGCGAGCGCACAGCACAGCGCAGGCAGCCACGCCGCTTTTGCCGGACTCCGAGAGGTGAACGCCATCCTGGATAGAACTGAGATCGCAGCTCCGCAGCCAGCGGAGCGAGCGCGAAAAATAGAGCAGTGCATCTGCAGTGTCAACAGCTGTTTGCTTCCTGACGAGACGGCCTCGCATTGCGGACCCGGCTGCGCAGGTTTGCGCCGGCTCTGCCGCCCCGTCTCACTATTCCGATGCCGCCGCCTTCGCAACGATCGCGTCTTCAACGTCGCGCAGGCGGTCCTTGCCGAAGTAGATCTCGCCGTCGACGAAGAAGGTCGGCGCGCCGAATGCTCCCCGCTCGACGGCGCGCTGCGTCTGCCCCATCAACTCCTGCTTGACTTCAGGGGTTTGAACGAGCTCGAAAAGACGATCCGCCGGCAGGCCGGACTCGATCAGCGCCGCGTGCAGAACCGCGGGGTCGTCCAGCTTTTTGGGCTGCGCCCACATGTGCCGGTAGACCTCGTCGACGTAGCGCTCGAAGACCCCGAGTTCGCGCGCCGCCACCGCGCCGCGCATGATCGCCAGCGTGTTCACCGGAAAGAACGGATTGAATTTATAGCGCGTGATCCCGTGCCGGCGAATGAAGCGCTCGGTCTCGAGCTGCTGATATTCCGGCTTGTTCCGGATGCCTGTGTTGCTTTCCGCGGGCGAGCGGTTGTTCGTCAGCTTGAAAATGCCGCCGAGCAGCACCGGCAGGTACTCGAAGCCGACGCCGGTCCGCTTTTCGATTTGCGCAATGACGAGATGGCTCAGGTAGGCGTTCGGGCTTCCAAAATCGAACAGGAATTCGACTTTAGGCATGGCTCACCACTTTTCGCCGAGGGGACGGATCTCCATTTCCGAGCTCCAGGCGTCGCGCGGCTGGCTGTACAGCGCCCAATAGGATTCGGCAACGGCCTCCGGGCGCATCAGCCGCCCGGGCGCAAGGTCTGCGAGCGCCTGCGCTCCTTCCCGCTCCTTGATCCGCTCCCGCACCCAGGCGGTATCTACGCCGGAATCGATCACCAGATGGGCGACGTGGATGTTCTTGGGGCCGAGCTCGCGCGCCATTGACTGCGTGACCGCCCGCAGCCCCATCTTCGCCGAGGCGAAAGCGGCGAAACCGCTGCCGCCGCGCATGCTGGCCGTGGCGCCGGTGAAGAAAATACAGCCCTTGCCGCGGGGGAGCATGAGGCGCGCGGCTTCGCGGCCGGCGAGGAAGCCGGCATAGCAGGCCATTTCCCAGACCTTGCGGAACACCTGTTCGGTGGTCTCCAGGAGCGCGAAGTTGACATTGGCTCCGACGTTGAAAATGCACACCTCGAGCGGCGCCTGGCGGTCCGCCTCCTGCAGAAACGAAGCCACATCCTGTTCCTTGCGCGCGTCCAGCGAACGGCCCGCAGCCCGCCCCCCCGCCTTTTCGATGTCGGCGATAAGCGGCGCGAGCTTGTCGCCGTTGCGCCGTCCGGCGAACACGGTGAATCCTTCCGCCGCGAATTTCCGCGCGATCGCGGCCCCGATGAAATCGCCCGCGCCGATGACCGCGGCTGTTGCCTCTCGCGCTGCCATGCCGGTCTCCTGTGTCTTCGCTGGCGACGATGAGTGTTGATTCGCGACTTGTCAATCGCCCGCGCTCCCCGATTCGATGACCAGCCGCGCGCTGAGCCCGGGGTGGTTATCAGCAAGCTGCAGCTCGCCTCCATGCAGGCGCGCAACCGCCTCCACGATGCTCAGGCCCAAGCCGACACCAGGCGATCCTCTGCTGGCGTCGCCGCGGAAGAACCGCTCGGTAGCCCTCGACTTTTCGGCGTCGGGGATGCCAAGGCCGTTGTCGGCGACCGTCAGTTCGGTGATGCCATCGAGGCGCTGCGATATGTCGACGGTAATGCTCCCATCGGGATGCGTGTATTTCAACGCGTTGTCGATCAAGTTGCTTACGGCCTGCGCCAGCAACAAGGGATCACCCGCTACCGTCACCGGTGCCGCGCTGCGCAGGGACAGGGCGATGCCTTTCAACTCCGCGGCCGGCAGGTAGAATTCGACGACTTCGGTGCTCACGTGGGCGATATCGACGGGAACGAAGCCGGAACGGCGCATGCCGGTGTCGATCTCCGCCAGTCTCAGCAAGGCGTTGAAGATGCTGATCACGCGATCGACGTCGGCGAGGGCCGCTTCGAGTTCCGCGAAGGTCACGTCCGCGGGGGGGCGCGTCAGCGACAGCTCCTCGAGCCGGGAGCGCAATTCCGCCAGCGGCGTACGCAGGTCATGTGCGATGGAATTGGAAACGTTGCTGATGCCGTGAACCAACTGCTCGATTTGATCGAGCATGCGGTTGATGGTCTGCGACAAGATGTCGAGCTCGTCGTTGCCGCCCCGCGTCGGCAGCCGATGACTCAGCTTGCCCTGCATGATCGCCGAGACGGTTTGCCTGATGCCGTGAATGCGCGACAGCAGTTCCCGACGGATCAGCCACGCGCCGATTGCCCCGACGATGCAAAGAATGACGATCGCCACCGCCAGGCCGTACCAGAAACGCGTTTCCAGCGGCGCGAATTTGGCCACGTCGCGCCCCACCAGCACGCTGTACCCGTTGGGCAACACGACATGAACAAAGACCGCCCGCGACTGGCGGCCGTGAAAGTCCAACGCGCCGGTATAGGTACCCGGCTTCTCGGGAATGCCGCGCGGCCACGCGCTCAGGTTTCCGGCCAAGCGATGGTGCGCGGTATCGGTGAAGAGCAGCAGGCGTTCGTGGGCGATCTGCAAGCCGACGCGCGCATCGATGAACGAGGTCAGACCCCGAACGCCGCTCTGGTCATATACTTCAGCGAACCTGTCCGCGTCCTCCCGCAGGATCTCGGCCCGGCCGTCCCTGATGGTCACTTGCCACGCATACCACAGGGGCGCGGCGAAGCACACGAGGGCGGCGATGCCGAACAGAACATAGCCGAGCGCGAGATTGACCGCCGACAGCCGGATGCCCCTACTCATCGGCACTCAACATGTAGCCGGCATTGCGCACTGTTCTGAGCAGCGAGCGCTCGGACTCGGACTCGATCTTCTGTCTCAGCTTGCTGATATGAACGTCGACGACGTTCGTCTGCGGATCGAAGTTGTAGTCCCACACGTTCTCAAGCAGCATGGTGCGCGTCACGACCTCGCCCGCGTGCCGCATCAGGTATTCGAGGAACTTGAATTCCCGCGGCTGCAGCGCGATGCTGCGGTTGCCGCGTACCACTTTGCGCGACAAAAGGTCCATGCGCAGATCGCCCACCTGCAGGCTGGTCCGCGCCTCGCTTGCCTGGGCGCGGCGGCGCAGCGCGTCGAGTCGCGCCAGAAGCTCGCCGAACGCAAAGGGTTTGGTGAGGTAATCGTCCCCGCCGCTGCGCAGCCCCCGTATGCGCTCGTTGACGTCTGACAGGGCGCTGAGGATCAGGATCGGCACGCAGTTGCCGGTCTTGCGCAGCGCTTCGATGATCCCCAGGCCGTCGATCTGGCCGGGCAGCATGCGATCCATGATGATGACGTCATAGGGTTCGCTGCTCGCGAGCAGCATGCCGTCGCGCCCGTTTGCGGCGTGATCCACTGTGTGTCCCGACTCGCGCAGCCCCTTGGTGACGAATTGCGCGACGCGTTCATTGTCCTCTACGAGAAGCAGCTTCATCGCCGCGCTTCCGACGGCCCGACCGTCCCCGGGGCCGAATCGGTGCTCGCCGCCTGGCGCCGCCGCCGGAGCCTGGCGTTCAGGCGATCCAGGTAGAGATAGACAACCGGAGTCGTGAACAGCGTCAAGGTCTGGCTGAGCAGCAATCCGCCGACCATCGTATATCCCAGGGGCTGGCGCAATTCGGACCCGGTGCCTTGGCCCAGCATGAGCGCGAGCGCGCTGAGCAGCGTAGCCATGGTCGTCATCATGATGGGCCTGAAGCGCAGCAGGCAGGCCTGGCGAATCGATTGCTCCGGCGACAAATGCTGCTCGCGTTCCGCCTGCAGCGCGAAATCCACCATCATGATGCCGTTTTTCTTGACGATGCCGATCAGCAGGATGATGCCGATCAAGGCGATGACGCTCAACTCGAAGTGAAAGGCCCTCAGCATCAGCAG
>JBOIFB010000210.1:0-5147 GCA_050741415.1 Burkholderiales bacterium
GCTTCCACGCGCGCAGCGTATTCCTGACCGAGATGAGCGACGCGAGCGCCAGCAGCGCGAGCGAAATCAGCGCCGGGATGTAGGCGTACCAGATCGGCACGTGCAGGATGGTCGTAGTCTCGACGTACTCGCGGTAGTCGAGCAGGCCGTAGTACATGCGCCACAGCAGCAGGCAGCTGAAACCCAGGGCCACCAGCGCCGACACGAATTCAAGCAGGGCGACGGTGCGCGGGCTGGCGCGCGAGGTGAAGATGTCGGCCGTGACGTTGGCGCCGGTGAGCTGGCAGTAGGGCAGAAACATGAACACCGCCACGGCGACCCACATCTCGGTCATCTCGAAGTCGCCCTGCAGCGGGCGGTTGAACAGCAAGCCGCGGGTCGCGCTCCAGGCGGTCATCAGGACGATGGCGAGCAGGACCAAGCCGCCCAGCAGCGCCCAGAATTCGATCACGCGGGCGACGAAGCCCGAGGGCCCCGTCGCCGCGTGCGCGGCGTCGCCGTCCACCGGATTACTTCGAGTACTTCGCGATTTCTTTGCGCGCGACTTCGACCAGTTTCTTGCCGTCGATGCCCTTGGACTTCACTTCGTTTTCCCAGCGCTGCACCACCGGTTCGAGCCTGGTCTTGAACGCTTCGAGCTCGGCCGGGGTCAGCACGATGTGCGTATCGCCCGCCTTTTCGGCCACCGCGATGCCCTCCACGTCGTCGTCGTGCCAGATCTGGCCGACCTCGCGCACCCAGGCCGCGCCCGAGTTCACGTTGAACGCTTTCTGCACGTCGGACGGCAGCGAGTTCCAGCGCGCCTCGTTCATCGAGACCTGGAACGTGGTGTTGCCGAAGCGGGTCATGTCGGGGCCTTCGACGTAGTAGTGGATCAACTCCTGCAGCTTGAGCGCCGGGATGATCTCCCAGGGGATCAGCGCGCCGTCGACCACCTTCTTGGAAAGCGCCTGCGGCAGGTCGGGCACCGGCATGCCGGCCGGGGAAGCGCCCAGTGCCTCGATCACCCAGGCCCCGGTGCGGCTGGGGATGCGCATCTTCAGGCCCTTCAGGTCGTCGGGCGAGTGGACCGGCTTGTCCACCATCTGGATGCCCTGGCCCTGGTGCACGTGCAGGAACAGGACGTGCACGCCCTTGTATTCCTGCTTCAGGTATTTGTTGAACATCGCGCGCATCGCAAGGTTGGTTGCGGACGGGTTGTTGACGTAAACGAACGGCAGCTCGAACACCTCCGTGCGCGGGAACAGGTTGGCGGTGTAGCCGTTCACGGTCCAGACGATGTCGACCACGCCGTCGCGCACCTGGTTGATGAGCTGGGGCGGCTTGCCGCCGAGCGACATCGAGGGATAGATCTCGATCTTGACCTTGCCGCCGGAGGACTTCTCCACCCGCTCGGCCCAGGGCGCGAGCATCTTGACCTGCGCCGGAGACTTCGGCCCCAGGAAATGGTGCAATTTGAGCGTGATCTGCTGCGCTGCGGCGCCGGACGACAGCGCCGCCATGACGGCGCCCGCGGCAAGGCTCAACAGGGCGCGATGGTGCTTGTGCATGATGATTCCCTCCTCAGGGTGATTCCGTTGTGGATGTCTAATTATTGTTAGTGTCCGGGAATTGTATCCCAGCCGCCTCGGCGCCCGGCTCAGGGTTTCTGAATCTCGGCGCATTCCTTGTCGAATTCCTGAATCACGGCCTTGAGCAGGTCCTCCATTGCGCCCTCGGCCTTGAGCAGATCGTTGACGCGCTCGGCGAGTGCCTTTTTCTTCTTGAAGTTCTCCTCGAGCAGCAGCCAGATCTCGGACAGTCTTTCCAGGTTGTTGCGCGCGTGGTGCTCGATGTCCTTCAGCTGCGAGACGACGTTCTTGAGCTTATCGAGCGGCGTCTTTTGCGGCTGTTCTTCGGCCATGGTGCGATCCTCCTTGGAGAAGGTCGTCGGCATAGTCTAGCCGAGCCGCGGGGGTTAAGATCAAGCCCTTTCCGGGCGCGTTGAGCGATCGATGACGGACGAGGGGGATTTCAGGCTCGAGCGCGAGCCTTACTACCACCCGGTGCACGGCGAGGTCGAGCTGTTCGAGGCGGCCTGGCGCAACCGGGTGCCGGCGCTGCTCAAGGGCCCGACCGGCTGCGGCAAGACGCGCTTCGTCGAGTACATGGCGTGGCGGCTCGAGCGCCCGCTGGTGACCGTTTCCTGCCACGACGACCTGAGCGCCGCCGACCTCGCGGGCCGCTACCTGGTGACCGCGGGCGAGACGGTGTGGGTGGACGGCCCGATGACGCGCGCCGTGCGCCTGGGGGCGATCCTGTACCTGGACGAGATCGTCGAGGCGCGCAAGGACACCACGGTGGTGATCCATCCGCTGGCGGACGACCGGCGCGCGCTGTTGCTCGAAAAACGCGGCGAGGTGCTGCATGCGCCGCCGGAATTCATGCTCGCCATCTCCTACAATCCCGGTTACCAGAGCGTGCTGAAGGAGCTCAAGCAGTCCACCCGCCAGCGCTTCGTGGCGATCGACTTCGACTATCCCGCGGCCGAGGTCGAGACGGCGATCGTCGCGCGCGAGAGCGGGGTCGATGCCGCCACCGCGCAGGCGCTGGTGCGCCTGGCGCACATGACGCGCAACCTGAAGGGCAACGGACTCGACGAAGGCGCCTCGACCCGCCTGCTGGTGCACGCGGGCAAGCTGATCGCGCAGGGCGTGGCGCCGCGCACGGCCTGCGAGGGCGCGGTCGCCCTCGTGCTGAGCGACGAGCGCGAGATCCTCGCCGCGCTCAATGAACTGGTCAGCTCGGTTTTCTGAAGCGCCGCTCGGGGCGCACGAGCTCGAGCAGCGGCTCGGGTCCTGGGTCGGCGCGGTGCTGTCGTCGCGCCGCAGCGCGGCAGGGATCGCGCGCAGCCTGGCCGGGCAGACGCGGCCGCTGCAGGATTTTGTCCTGCGCTGGACCGGGGTGACCGCCAAGTCCAGCCCCGAGCTCGCCTATCAGTTCGCCGGGCTCGCCGCGCGCGCGGTCGGCGAGCTGGGCTACGCGGGCGCCGAGGGCTGGCTGCTCTCGGCGATCGATGCCTACGATCGCGCAGGTCTTCACCGCGCCAGCACCGAGCTGAATGACCTTGCGGCTTTCGTCGATCGCGCGCGCAATCGCGCCCGTGGGGTGAGCTTCGGCGAAGCGGCCGCGGTGCTCGAGACCTTCGTCGCCGGTCTTGCCGGCCGGCGGCTCAAGCTCGCGCCGGCCGAGCACGCCTGGACCGACACTGCCACGCTCTACCTGCCGCAGCAGGTCGCGTTTTTCGACTCGCGCGCGGAGAATTTCCGGGTCTACAAGCTGAGCGCGGCGCTGCTGTGGGCGCAGCTGCGCTTCGGCACCTACCGCCGCGCGCCGGCGGATTATCCGGCCGAGCCGTCCGGGCTGGCGCTGCTCAACCTGCTCGAGGCGCTGCGGCTCGCGGCGCGCATCGAACACACATTGCTGGGCTTGTACCGCGACTTCGAGGCGCTGTCGCGGCCGGCGCTCGGCGCCGAATTCGGGCCGGCGCGCGAGCGCCTGCGCGCGCCGGGCGCGAGCGTGGGCGACAGCCTGGCCGAGTTGCGTCGGCTGCCGGCGTCGGCCCGGGCGCCGGACTGGCCCTTTCTCGGCGTGCTCGACCCGGTGCGCGCGCTCGCGCTGCGCGACGCGAGGGTCGCGCGCGACAAGCTGGCGCTGCGCGCGGCGATCCAGCGTTGGCGCGAGGATCTGGGCGAAAGCGCTTCGCAGCTGCGCTTCGACGCGGCCAGCCTCGAAGGCGGAGCGGCCGCCCCTCCGGAGGACGTAAAGCGTTTTGCGCAGTCGCTGCGGCAGGACCTGGGCGAGCTGCCCGAGGACTGCCTGCTGGCGGCGGGTGAAGGCCCTTATCCGGCGCGGGCGCACGAGGCGGACGCCGCGGCCGACGTCGCGGACTCCGGCGAGCAGGCCGGCGCGCTGCGCTACGACGAGTGGGACCACCGCCGCGGGCACTACCGCAAGCACTGGTGCGTGCTGCGCGAGCGCGACGTGCAGGCGGGCGATCCGGCCTTCGTCGAGGCCGCGCTCGAGCGCTTCCGGCCGCAGATCCGGCAGCTCAAGCGCTCGTTCGAGGCCCTGCGCGGGGAGGACAAGCGGCTGCACGGCGAGCCGTTCGGCGAGGACGTGGACCTCGACGCGCTGGTGCGCGGCCGCGCCGAGCTCGCCGCCGGCGGCGAGCTGGGCGAACGCCTGTTCGTGCGCCGCGCGCGGCACGAGCGCGACATGGTGACGCTGTTCATGGTCGACATGTCGGGCTCGACCAAGGGCTGGATCAACGACTGCGAGCGGCACGCGCTGGTGCTGCTGTGCGAGGCGCTCGAAGTGCTCGGCGACCGCTACGCGATCTACGGCTTCTCGGGCCTGACGCGCAGGCGCTGCGAGGTCTACCGCGTCAAGCGCTTCGACGAGCCCTACGACCTCGCGGTGCGCGAGCGGATCGCCGGCATCCAGGCGCTCGACTACACGCGCATGGGAGCCGCGATCCGGCACCTGTCGGGAATCCTGGCGCGCGAGCCGGCGCGCACGCGGCTGCTGCTCATCCTGTCGGACGGCAAACCGGACGACTTCTCCGACGGCTACCGCGGCGAGTACGGCATCGAGGATACGCGCCAGGCGCTGATCGAAGCCAGGCGCGCGGGCATCCACCCGTTCTGCATCACCATCGACCGCGAGGCGGGCGACTATCTTCCGCACATGGTCGGTTCGGTGAACTACACCGTGGTCGCGGACGTGGCGCGCCTGCCGACCAAGCTGGCCGAGCTGTACCGGCGCCTCACAGCATGAACGCCGGCATGAGCGTCCCGCGCCGCATCGCGCACCTCGACATGGACGCCTACTACGCGTCGGTCGAGCTGCTGCGCCGCCCGGAGCTGCGCGGCCTGCCGCTGGTGATCGGCGGCGGCCGGGGCCTTGCGCGCCTGGCCGACTACGCCGGCCGGGGCGTGATCACCACCGCCACCTACGAGGCGCGCGCCTTCGGCCTGCGCTCGGGCATGAGCCTCGCGCGCGCCGCCGCGCTGTGCCCGCAGGCGGTGCTGCTGCCGGCCGACTTCGACGAGTATCGCAGGGTCTCGCGCCTGTTCAAAGCGGCGGCGGCGCGCGTCGTCCCGCGC
>JBOIFB010000211.1:0-5140 GCA_050741415.1 Burkholderiales bacterium
ATCGCGTGTTCGGAACCAGCCGCAAGGCGCGAACCGAAAGCGACGACGGCATCACGATGCTCGTCTGCGATGTGACCGACGACGCTTCGGTGCAGAAAATGGTGGCCGAGGTCTTGCGGCAGGCCGAGCGCATCGACCTGCTCGTTAACAATGCCGGTATCGGCTTGCTCGGCGGTGCAGAAGAGTCCTCCACCACGCAGGCTCAGGCCTTGTTCGACGTGAACGTGTTCGGAATCACCCGCGTAACGAACGCCGTGTTGCCGACGATGCGGAGCCAGAGGAAGGGCAGAATCATCAATATCAGCTCCATACTGGGTCTGATTCCGTCTCCCTACAATGCACTGTATGCATCGACCAAGCATGCCGTTGAAGGCTATTCCGAATCGCTTGACCACGAACTGCGCACATTCGGAATCCGGGTCGTACTGGTCGAGCCGGGACTTACGCGGACCGCGTTCGACGAAAGCATGACGAGGCCCGATCGGTCGCTTGCCGTCTATGACTCGGTGCGCGCCGACATGGAAGCGCTCATGCGCAAGGGGGTTAGTTCAGGCGACGCCCCCGAGGTCGTGGCGCGTACGGTATTGAAGGCTGCGACCGACGCAGCGCCCAGAAGGCGCTATGCCGCTGGAAAGCAGGCGGGGCAAGTCCGCTTCATGCGCCGCTTCCTGCCCGAAGCCATAGTCGACAAGACCCTGCGCAAGTTCAATCACCTGCCTGTCTGAGAACCGCAAAATGAAAATGCAAGGCTCGATCGAGTTCACCGTGACCGAACGGAGCAAGGACCGGGTCGTCTCGGAGATGCCGGTCACCGCCGGAATCAGGAATCCGTTCGGCGTCGTTCATGCCGGCGCCATGCTGTGGCTCGCCGACGTCACTACGAGTCACGTCCTCTCGAACTGAGTACGCTGGCTCACTTCCAGATCTCGACCGCCTCGCCGCGCTCGCGCATGCGCTCGGCCTTGGCCTGCAGGAAGCGCTGGAACGAGGGCTGCTTCAAGTAGGCGCCGGACGAGACATACTCGAACGAGCCCGCGAGGTGGAACGGCCGCAGGTAGGCCTCGATGCGGAACACCTCGCGTCCGTCCGGGTCGAAGAAGACGATGCTGGGCGTATAGACAATCTTCAACTGGCGCGCGAATTCGGCAGCTGCAATCTTTTTTCCGCGAGGAGAAATGATCTTCGTATGGTCGAGCAGTGAAAGCCGCACGACGTCGAACTTCGCGAGCTTGGCCTTCACCTCGGGTCGCTTGAAGCCTTCTCGGTGCAGCTCGTCGCAGCCCGAGCAGTAGGGTGTCTCGAATAAGACCGCGAGCGGCTTCGCGTGCAGGCTGCGGCGCAGGTCGAGCGGCGGCGGCATGAAGAAGGGCTCGTCGTGCAGGGTCGCGCTCGCGCCGTCCTTGACCGAGGTCTGCAGGTACTCGGCAAGCGCGACCTTGTGCTCCATATCGCCGGCGACCCAGTCGAGCACGGCTTCGAAGCGGTGCGGCGGGTAGTAGCCGTTCAAGCGTGCAATGACTTCGCCATGCTCGTCGAGAAACAGGAGGGTGGGGGTGAACTGCAGATCGATCGCTTTGGCAAGTTCCTTCTCCTTCATCGTTCGCCCGTCGATCCACGTCACCTCGCGGTCGCCCCAGATGTTGAGTGCGATCGCGACCAGGTGTTTGCGCGCCTTGGCGACGATGCGCGGCTGGCTGAAGTTGGTCTTCATCAGCGCCGCGCAGTAGGGGCAGCCGTCCTGGCCGAAGTAGAGCATCACGCGCCGATGCTGCTGCGCGGCGTCGCGCACGTCTTCGCGCAGGTCGAGGAAGCTCTGGCTGAACCACTGCGGAATCTCGATCGCGTAGGGAGCGGCGTCCTGGGCAGGTGCCGGGACGAAAACGAAACAGAGCGCAAGAACGAGGAAGCGCAGCACCGGGTGAGTATAGTGAGGCCAGGTCACTCCCGTCATGCTGCGCCTGTTCTTCGTTCTGAATGCTCGCCTCGCGCACCAGCGCGGACGCGCACTGCTGTCGGTAGCCGGGATCGCGCTCGGGGTGGCGCTCGGCTTCGGCGTGCAGCTCGTCAACCGCGCCGCGGTGAACGAGCTCGCTGCCGCAGTGCGTGCGGTCGCCGGCAGAGCCGACCTCGAGGTGCGCGGCGCTCGCGCGGGCTTTCCCGACGCGCTGTACGCGCGGATCGCACGCCTGCCCGGCATCGCGCTCGCGAGCCCGGTGCTCGACCTGCGCGCCGGGGTGGCCGGCACCGAGCGCACGCTGCGGGTGATCGGGCTGGACGTGCTGCGCGCGGCGCGCATGCACCCGCAGCTGTTCGCCGGGCTGCCGCCGGGCGATCGCCTCGCGCTGCTCGAGCCCGACCGGGTGCTGCTGTCGGCGGGCGCGGCGCGCGCCTTCAGCCTCGCGAAAGGCGACCGGCTCGCGCTGGTGGTAGGCCTCGCGCGCGTGGAGTTGCGCGTGGCGGGCGTGCTGCCGGCGGCGGCGCTGCGGGGCGCGGTCGCGCTCACCGACGTCGCGACCGCACAGTGGCGCCTCGAGCGCCTGGGCGAGCTGAATCGCATCGACCTGCGCCTTGCGCCGGGCGTGGATCGCGCCGAGATGCGCGAACGGATCGCTGCGCTTCTTCCGGCGGGAGCCTTCGTCGTGCCGGTCGAGACCGCGGCGGCCGAGAGCGCCAACCCGTCGCGCGCCTACCGGGTCAACATGAACGTGCTCGCGCTGGTGGCGCTGTTCACCGGCGGCTTCCTGGTGTTCTCGGCCCAGGCGCTCGAGGTCGCGCGCCGGCGCGGCGAGCATGCGCTGCTGCGCGTGCTGGGGCTGCCGCGGCAGGGCATCGTACGCCTGGTGCTGATCGAGGCGGCGGCGGTCGGCCTCGCCGGCAGCGCGCTCGGGCTCGCGCTCGGCTGGGGCCTGGCGAAGCTCGCGCTGCGCTTTACCGGCGCCGACCTCGGCGCGGGCTACTTCAGCGGCGTGTCGCCCGCGCTCGCGTTCGACGCGCCCACCGCGCTCGCCTATCTCGCCGCCGGCACTGCAATCGCGCTCGCCGGCGCGGCGCTGCCGGCGCTCGACGCCGCGCGCCGCCCGCCCGCCCGCGCGTTGAAGGCGGGCGATGAGCAGGCCCTGTTCGGTGCCCTTGTTTCCGCCTGGCCTGGCTTGGCGCTGCTCGCCGCCGGCGCCGGCATGACGCAACTCGGGCCGGTGGGCGGGCTGCCGCTGTTCGGCTACGCCGCGATCGCGTGCGTGCTGCTGGGCGGGATCGCGCTCATGCCGCGCCTGGCGCAGGCGGTGTTCGACCGCCTGCCGCCGCCGCGGCGCGTGCCGGCGGCGCTCGCGCTTGCGCAGCTGCGCGGCGCGCCGGGGCAGGCGATGGTGAGCCTGGCGGCGATCGTGGCGAGCTTTTCGCTCATGGTCGCGATGGCGATCATGGTGGCGTCGTTCCGCGAGTCGGTGAGCCACTGGCTCGACCGGGTGCTGCCGGCGGATTTCTACCTCCGTACCACGCAGAGCGGCGACACCGCCTACGTCGACCCGGGCTTCGAGCGCGCGGTGCGCGCGCTGCCGCAGATCGCGCGCGCCGAGTTCATGCGCACCTCGCGCATCGCGCTCGACCCGCGCCGCCCGCCGGTGACGCTGCTGGCGCGCGACTTGCCGCAGGCCGGGGAGGTGAAGACCTACCCGCTGGTGGGCCCGAGCTACGCGCCGAAGCCCGGCGACCCGCTGCCGGCATGGGTCAACGAGGCGGTCGAAGCCATTTACGGCTACACGCCGGGCAAGAAGATAGTGCTGCCGCTCGCCGGCGCGCGCCATCCCTTCGTCGTCGCCGGCGTGTGGCGCGATTACGCGCGCCAGCAGGGCGCGATCATCATCGGCCGCGCCGAGTACGCGAAGCTGACCGGCGACCGGCGTGCGAACGACGCCGCGCTGTGGATCGCGCCCGGCGCGAAGGTCGAGCGCGCGATCGAGGCTGTGCGCGCGCTGCCCGGCGGCGCGCAGCTCGAGATCTCGACCCCGGGCGAGATCCGCCGCGCGTCGCTGCGCATCTTCGACCGCAGCTTCGCGATCACCTACGCGATCGAGGCGGTGGCGGTGCTGGTCGGCATGTTCGGCCTGTCCTCGAGCCTGGGCGCGATCGTGCTCGCGCGAAGGCGCGAATTCGGCGTGCTGCGCCACCTGGGCATGACGCGCGGCCAGATCGGCGCCATGCTCGCCGCCGAGGGCGGCCTGCTCGCGCTGCTCGGCGCCGCGGCGGGCATGCTGGTCGGTTTCGCGATCGGCGAGATCCTGATCCACGTCGTCAACCGCCAGTCGTTCAACTGGGGCATGCAGACCCATCTGCCCTACGCCATGCTCGTCTCGCTCACCGCGGTCCTGATCGCGCTCGCCGCGCTTACCGCCTGGCTCTCGGGGCGCGAGGCGATGGGCATCGGCGCCGTGCGCGCGGTGCGGGAGGACTGGTGAAGCGCAGAGAATTCATCGCCGGCCTGGGGTTGGGTTTCTTCATCAAGAATTGTCTTTCTTCAGAGATAGATTTTCCACAAGTCCTACCTAATCATCCCCTGCAATTTCCGCGCGACTACGGCGCGCATCCCGAGTACCGCACTGAGTGGTGGTACACGACCGGCTGGCTCGCCACCGAAGCGAGCGAGCCGCTCGGCGTCCAGGTCACCTTCTTCCGCTCGCGCCTGCCGTTCGCGACCGGCAACCCGAGCGAATTTACCCCGCGCCAGATCGTGTTTGCCCACGCCGCGCTGTCCGACCCGTCCTACGGGCGGCTACGCGACGATCAACGCGCCGCGCGCGAAGCGCTCGGTCTGGCCGGCGCAGCCGAATCCACCACCGATGCCTGGATCGACGACTGGCGCTTCGCCCTCCAGGGCGACACTTATCGTGCGACGATTCCCGCGCGCGAGTTCGCTCTCGAGCTGAGCCTTACCGCCCACGCCGCGCCGCTGCTCGAAGGCGACGCCGGCTACAGCCGCAAAGGCCCGCGCCCCGGCGAGGCGAGCGACTACTACAGCCGCCCGCAGCTGGACGTGCGCGGCACGATCGAGCGCGGCAAAGGCAAGGAACAAGTCGCCGGCCGCGCCTGGCTCGACCACGAATGGTCGAGCGACTACCTCGCCCCCGAAGCCGCCGGCTGGGAC
>JBOIFB010000212.1:0-5064 GCA_050741415.1 Burkholderiales bacterium
CCGTTCTTCATCGTCGCGCTGGCGGTGGTGTTCGTGATCGAGGGCGTGCGCGTGGTGCCGCAGCAGAACGCGTGGGTCGTCGAGCGCCTGGGAAAGTTTCACCTTGTGCTTGAGCCGGGGCTGAACATCATCATCCCGTTCTTCGACCGCCTCGCCTACAAGCATTCCCTGAAAGAAGTCCCGATGGACGTTCCCGAGCAGGTCTGCATCACGAAGGACAACACCCAGCTCGCGGTGGACGGACTCATCTACTACCAGGTCACCGACCCGCGCCTGGCTTCCTACGGCACCTCCGACTACGTGTCGGCCATCGTGCAGCTCGCGCAGACCACGCTGCGCAGCGAGGTGGGAAAAATGGAGCTCGACCAATCGCTCCAAAGCCGCGACGTGATCAACCGACAGATTGTGAACGTGCTCGACGAGGCAGGCCGTTCCTGGGGGGTGAAGGTGCTGCGCTACGAGGTGAAGAACCTGACTCCGCCCGAGACCATCCTGCGCGCGATGCAGGCGCAGATCACTGCCGAGCGCGAGAAGCGGGCGCTGATCGCCAAGTCCGAGGGCGAGAAGCAGCAGGAGATCAACCTGGCGGAAGGCGAAAAGCAGGCGGCGATTCTCAAGTCCGAAGGCCAGAAGCAATCGGCGATCAACAAGGCGCAGGGCGAGGCGACCGCGCTGCGCGTGGTGGCGGAGGCAACCGCGGCGGCGGTCGAAGCGGTCGCCAATGCGATCGGCAAGGAAGGCGGGCTGCAGGCGGCAAACCTGAAGGTTGCGGAGCTCTATATCGGCGCGCTCGGCAACCTCGCCAGGACCAACAACACCATGATCGTACCGACCAACCTCTCCGATGTCGCGAGCGTCGTCGCCTCGGCGATGACGGTGCTCGACAGGACGCGCGCGGCGCCGGCCGCGGGCCGATAGCCGCCGGCAGTCCGGACTAGAAGGGATCGAGCGGATAGATCGGCCGCCGCACGCGGCGAAAGTCGAGCGTCGAGTAGTCCGAAGTGCACACGCCGGTGCCGGCGCATTCGATTACGCTCTTGGCGAGCGGCCCGAGGCCGGCGCGCCAGTGGACGCGGCTCTTGAGCATGAGGTAGCGCTTGCGCGCCGGGTCGATGCCGAGCGCGCGGAAGGCGCCGATGTCGTAGGGTTCGGTGTGGCGCGTGATGACCGCGATCTCGACCTTGCCGGTATCGAGCACTGCCGAGAGTCCCATGTCCATGCGCTCGCCGCGCGCCATCGGGCCTTCGTTGCGGTATTCACCGTCGACGATCTTCTTCACCGTGCCGCTCACCTGGCGCGGCTTGCCCTTTAGCCCCAGGCTCGGCAGGTCGGACTTGCCGCCGAGATCGATCGTAACCTTGGCGCCGGTACCCGCTTGCTTCATCTGCCGCACTGCCTGCGGGTCGCAGATCGCGAACGCGGCGGCGTTCTCGAGCCCGGCCTCGAGGATCGCGCCGAGGACGGTCATGGTGTCCATGGTGCCGCCCGAGGCGCAGTTGTCGTAGTGGTCCAGCAGCACCACCGGTCCGCCCGCGGCCTGGCGCGCCTTGGCGAGCGATTCTTCGAGCGGCTCGATCCTGTACACGAACTGGGCGCGAGCCTGCCATGCCATCTCGAGCAGCTCGTCGCACGAGGCGTGCGCCTTGGCTGCGTCGCCATCGGTCACCACCACCGCCGACGCGCCGGCCCAGGGGATATCCGCATGCGGGAAACCGACGAAGAAGGTCGCCGCAAGCGCGCCCTGCTGTTCCATCTCCTTTGCGCGCTGCTGGATCTGCAGGTTCGGCGCGTCGAGGCTCGACTGGCGCATCACGTGCGGCAGCATCGGCCGGTGGCCGTAGGCAATTGTCGGGCGCGCCTTGCCGGCGAGCAGATCGAGCACCGGCTTGCCGGCGCGCAGCCCGGTCTCGTACATGTCGACGTGCGGGTAGGTCTGGTAGCCCGCGAGCACGGTGGCGTTGTCGCACATGGCGGGGAAGAGGTTGGTGTGCATGTCGAGCGCGACCCCGATCGGCAGCTTGGGCGCGAGCTTGCGCACGCGCGCGAGCAGCTCGCCTTCGCCGTCGTCGTGCTGCTCCGTGACCATCGCGCCGTGCAGGTCGAGCAGCAGCGCGTCGCAGCCGCGCCGCACCGCGTCCAGGATGCGGCCCGCCATCCACTCGTAGGCGCCGGTCTCGACCGGACCGCTCGGGGCCGCGCTGCCGGCCACCGGCAGCACGATTTCGGCTCCGGCGCGGTCGGCGAGATCGATGAAGGCGCCGATCGCGGAGCCGGTGCTGCGGTAGGCCTCGCGGATCTCGTTGCCCTCGAACGGCGTCGGCTTGCCGCGCGCGAAGCATGCCAGCGGCGTCGGCACCGGCGAGAAAGTGTTGGTCTCGTGCTTCATCTGCGCGATGACGAGCTTCATGCGGCGCTCCCGTGCCGGATGCAGACCTTGCCGAAATGCGCGCCGCTCTTGAGGTAGGCCATCGCCTGCTTCAGCCCGTCGAAGGCGAACACGCGGTCGATCACCGGCTGCACTTCGTGCAGCGCCATCGCGCGCAGCATCGCCTCGAAGCCGTCGCGGTTGCCCACCCCGATGCCTACCATGCGCACCTGCTTCATCACGATACGCCCGAGCTGGGCGCTCATGGTGCCGCCCGAGAGCACGCCGATGATCGAGATCGCGCCGCCGGTGGCCACGCACAGCAGCGACTGCGGCAGCGTCTTCTCGCCGCCGAGCTCGAGCACGTGCTCGAAGCCGCGTCCGCCGGTGATGCCGAGCGTCGCCTTGGCCCACTCGGGCGTGGTGCGGTAGTTGATCGCGGCGTCGGCGCCCATTGCCTTCGCGCGCGCGATCTTCTCGTCGCTGGAGGAGATGACGGTCACGTGCGCGCCGGCGAGCTTGGCGAGCTGCAACGCGAACAGCGCCACGCCGCCCGTTCCCTGCACCAGCACTTTCGCGCCCGGCGCGAGGTGGTCCTGCACCATGAGCGCGCTCCAGGCGGTGAGCGCGGCGCAGGGCAAGGTGGCCGCCTGCTCGTCGGAGAGGTACTCGGGCACCCGCACCACGCCGTCCTCGGGCAGGCACATCAGCTCGGCCATCGTGCCGTCGAGCGGCCCACCGAGACTGCGCGCACGGCGCTCCGGGCTCGGCGGGCCGGAGATCCAGCCCTGGGAGAGGCAGGGACAGACGCGCTCGCCGACCTTCGCCCGCGTCACTCCCGCGCCGATCTCGATCACCTCGCCGACGCCGTCCGAGACCGGGATCAGCGGCAGTGTGCCGGTGTGCGCGCCGTAGCCGCGGTTCGGCACCAGCAGGTCGCGGTAGTTGAGCGACGCGGCCTTCATGCGCAGCAGCACCTGCCCCGGACCGGGCTTCGGATCGGGGCGCGTCGCGAGTTTCAGATGCTCCATGCCCCAGTCGTCCTGAATCTGGAAGACCTTCATATTTGCGCTCCTGCGAGAGGAGATGCGAAAGTCGCGAGTATATGAAACCTTCGAAGCGAGCGCCGTCCTCCCGCATCGTCCTCCGTCCCCACCGCCCCGGCGACCTGGGCTGGGTCGTCGAACGCCACGGCGCGCTTTACCGCGAGGAATACGGCTGGAACGAGCGCTTCGAGGCCCTGGTGGCGCAGATCGCGGCGGACTTCCTGCGCCGCCACGACCCCAGGCGGGAGCGCTGCTGGATCGCTGAGAGAAACGGCAAGCGCCTCGGCTCGGTCATGCTCGTCAGGCAATCCGCCAACGTCGCCAAGCTACGCCTGCTCCTGCTCGAGCCGGAAGCGCGCGGCCATGGTCTCGGCCGGCGCCTGGTCGAAACCTGCATCCGCTACGCGCGCCGTTGCGGCTACAGGAAGATCGTCCTCTGGACCCAAAGCGACCTCGCCGCGGCGCGCGAAATTTACGCCAGAACAGGTTTCAAGCTCGTGCGCAAGGCGCGCCACCGCGGTTTTGGGCATCCTCTGGTGGGAGAGTACTGGGAGCGCGAGCTGGACTGAATCTTGGCGATGAGATGTTGCACCTGCGGCGCCGAGGCCGAGGTGCGCCGCGGCACCCGCCGCAGCGGTCGCGGCGTGGAACGTAATGATCGCCCGTCTGCATCCGCTGGAAGCCTGATTAGGCGAGCTTGCGCAGCAGCGCCTGCGTCCCGGGGTAGGCGGCGCGCTGCACCGAGCTCTTCTTGCCCGCGTCGCCCCAGGGCTCGAGCGCTTCGGCGCGGCGCATGAAGACGGCGGGATTGAGGACCCAGTAGCCGCCCACGGTCGTGACGCCGCGCGCGAATAGCGGATCGGGAAAGCAGCTCGCCGAGGGGCCGATGAGGGCGAGCTCGTCGGCGTGGCGGCAGTAGGAGAGGATGTTCTCGAGGGTGTCATTCAGCAGTACGGTACTGGTGGAGACGATCTTGTTGCAGCTCGCCAGCCGCTTCGGGTCGAGGGTCACGGTCAGGCCCGGCTCGTCTCTCACGAGCTCGGCGCGCAGCTCGACGATGGTGAGAGGCAGACCTTGCGTGCGTACGCGCTCGATGAGCGGCGCAAAGTAGCCGATCATGCCGACGCGGTCGCCGGGACTGAGCCGAAAGGATCCGAGCGAGTGGGTGGCGAGGTCGGGCTCGTAGCCGGCGCGGCGGAATACGTGCTGAGTGATGGCGTTGATCGCCGCGAGGCCGAACGCGCGCTCGACCGAATCGTCGGTGGCGAACAGGCGCGCGACTTCGAGCACAGGCTTGCCGATCAGTTCGCCGGTCGCGCGCTGCTGCAGCCGCGTAAGCGTGTCACCGAGCAGGACGAAAGCGGTGCCGACGCTGCCGTCAGCCAGCCGCAGAGCGCAGAACTCGCCTTGCATCCCGTTGCCCTTGCGGTCAGGCGGGAACACCGCTTGCGCGATGTCGGGCAGCGGCAACGCGGTGGCGGCCTGTTCAGCGAGCTTGAGGAGTTCCAGGGCGGGCGTCACAGACGCCACTGTAGCAAGATAGGCTTCAGGCGCGACTTGGTGAGAAAATACCGATTCAACCAGAAGAGGATGCAATATATGCGATCGCTTGTCGTCATCGTCTCGACGCTGTTGCTCGCCACAACGGCGGGC
>JBOIFB010000213.1:0-5051 GCA_050741415.1 Burkholderiales bacterium
GCGGTCAATGCGGTCCTCGCTCGCGCCGGCGTTTCCGCGCAGGATGTCATTGCGATCGGGTGCCACGGGCAGACCGTGCGCCACCGTCCGGCGCTCGGCTACACGGTGCAAATCGGCAATCCTGCGCTGCTGGCCGAACTTGCGGGAATTCGGGTCGTTTCGGATTTCCGCCGTCGAGACATTGCAGCTGCGGGCCAAGGTGCGCCGCTGGTGCCGGCGTTTCACGCCTTCGCGTTCTCCAGTTCCGACGAAGATCGGATCGTCGTCAATCTTGGCGGAATCGCTAACCTCACGTGGCTGCCCAGATCCGGTTCGGTCGCCGGTTTCGATTGCGGTCCCGGGAACTGCCTGCTCGATCTGTGGGCCTCGAAACACCTTGGAGCGCCCATGGACGCAAACGGCGATTGGGCCGCGGGCGGCACGGTAGACCCAGGACTCCTGGAACGGTTTCTGGCCGAGCGCTACGTCATCGCTCCTCCGCCAAAAAGTACCGGGCGCGATCTCTTCAACGCCGACTGGCTGTCGGTACACGGCGTGGACGCCTCAGATCCGCGCACGATCCAAGCAACGCTACTCGAATTCAGTGCCCGGTGCGTATCAGATGCGTGCCGGCGCTACTACCCGGACGCGGAAAGGCTTATCGTCTGTGGTGGAGGTCTGCGCAACGGCGCACTGATGCGACGCCTTCGCAGCCTTTGCAGCCCGCTGCCGCTGGTATCGAGCGAAACCTGTGGATTGGCTCCCGAATCGGTTGAGGCAGTAGCGTTTGCCTGGCTCGCCAAGATGGCATTGGAGGGGGTTCCGGCAAATGTACCGGCCGTGACCGGCGCCCGCGGCCCGCGCGTGCTGGGCGCGATCTATCCGAACTAGGACCGTACAAATTCAAAAAGAAGGGGCCCCGAGGCCCCCTTTCTCATTCGCCTTATCAGACCACGCTCAGGCCGAGAAGGACGACCCGCAGCCACAGGTGGTGGTCGCATTCGGATTCTTGATCACGAATTGCGCACCTTCGAGCCCTTCCTGGTAATCGATCTCGGCCCCGGCCAGATACTGATAGCTCATTGGATCGATCAGAAGCGTAACGCCATTCTTCTGCATCGCCGTGTCGTCTTCGTTCTGGACCTCATCAAACGTGAAGCCGTACTGGAACCCGGAGCAACCCCCGCCGCTGACAAACACGCGCAGCTTGAGCTCGGCGTTTCCCTCTTCGTCAATAAGGTCCCGAACCTTGTTGGCGGCGTTATCGGTAAAGACCAACGGCGCCGGCATTTCGGTAACAGCGTTCATTCCTTGCTCCTGCTGAAGACTGATCAATCGATTATCCTGCCCCGGATCCCCTGGGGTCAACATGGCTATTCGCCGCGCGTCTCTTTGCGCGCCAGCCGACTAGCTGCCCGAGGCCAGCTTGAGTTCGATCGCCTTCGATTCCGCGCCATGGTGGACCAGCCGGCCTTCGACCACCGCTCCCTGGTGCATCTCGACGCTCTTGTAGTGCACATCCCCTTTGACGTGGGAACCTGTCTGAAGTTCGAGGGACTCTGTTGCGTTCACCGGTCCATTGATGGTTCCGTTCACGACCACATGCGCCGCCTGCACCTCGCCTTCAATTCGAGCCTGCTCCGACACGACCAACGTGCCTGGTTGGTCCGGCAGCGCGGTAACGTTCCCGCGCACCATGCCATCGACCCGCAGACCGCCACTGAAGAACACGTTGCCTTCAATCCGGGTCGTCGCGCCGATCAGGCTGTCGATCCGGTTCTGTGGCTTGCTTGCCTTGCTAAACATATTCGCCATCCTCCATCAGCCCAAATTGACCGTCTGAGTCGCGCGTGCTTCGTCGGAGTTGCCTTCGTAGACCCGGACCTGGACGCTTTCGACCTTGGACTTCGGCCCTACCCGAAACGTACCTTCCACGCGTCGGAAGTACTTGAATGTCAAACGGAAAGAAGAGGCGCTGGCGTCGGTTCGCTCCGGAAATTTCATGATAGCACTCTTGCCATCTTCAGTCATGCTCACGAGCAGCTCGAGTCGTCCGTCAAACTCTCGATCGCGCCGAATACCCGAAGTCAGCAGCAGCATCCGGTAGCGAAATTCGCCCGGCAGGACATCCGGGGTGACTTCGAAGCGGTAGATCGCGAGGGCCGGTGCGCTGCGCGGGTCCGAGGTGAGCATGCGCTCGAAGATGGCCAAATCCTCGCGCAGCTTGCCGTCCTGCTGCTCCAATGTGCCGATCTGCTGCGCCAGCCGCTCTTGCGCAGTGCGTTCGATTGCAAGTTGGCTTCCTGCCGCATTGGCGATGGCGCGCAACCGCTTCAGTTCGCTGCGCGCACTATCCAGTTCAGCCTTCGTCTCGCTGAGCTGTTGCTCCACCTGGTCGCGGTCGAAACCCGCAAAACGCCTGCCGGCGTCATACATCCAAATGGCCAGCGCGACGGCAAATGCAAGCACGATTGCAATACCGAGCCAGCGCAGATACCAAGGCACCTCCGTTCGCACTGCGACCCGGGGGGCCGTGATCCCGAAGCGCTTACGCAGGCTGCGCAATCGAAACATTGTCGCGGGCGCGCTACGGAACGACCGGAACCTGGCCGAGCCCAGTGGATTCAGGCAAGCCGAACATGATGTTCATGTTTTGCACCGCCTGCCCCGATGCGCCTTTCATCAGATTGTCGATGACAGAAAGCACCACGAGGGTGTCCGATCTGGTCGCCGTTTCGTGCGGCCGGTGCACCGCGATTCGGCACAGATTCGCCGCACGCACGGAACGCGTGTCCGGATGGCTGCCAGCGGGCATGACGTCGACGAACGGCTCGCCGGCGTAGCGATCGCGATACAGGGCCTGGAAGTCTGCTTCGCGCGTAACGCGCGCATATAGAGTGGCGTGTATGCCGCGAATCATCGGAGTAAGGTGGGCAGCAAAGACCAGTCCGATCGCGCGTCCGGCCGCCTGCGACAAGCCTTGGCGGATCTCCGGCCAGTGGCGATGTCCGGGCAGGCCGTAGGCCATGAAATTGTCGGACGCTTCGGAGAAGCTCAGATGCAGCTCGGCCTTGCGTCCCGCGCCGCTGACGCCGGACTTGGCATCGGCAATCAGGTGATCAAGGTCGACGACGCCCGCCTCGACCAGCGGTAGGAAGCCCAGTTGGACGGCGGTCGGGTAGCAGCCCGGATTGGCAACCAGTCGCGCGTCTCGAATGCGTGCGCGGTTGACCTCGCATAGACCATACACCGCCTCGCCGACCAGCTCGGGCGATGCGTGCTTCATTCCGTACCAGCGCTCCCATTCGGCGATATCCTGGATACGAAAATCCGCAGATAAGTCGACGATACGCGTTCCCGAGTCGAGCAGCGCCCGCGCTTCTGTCATGGCAACGCCGTTCGGAGTCGCGAAAAATACCACGTCGCACTTACCCAGCGCAGCCGGGTCGGGTTTTGTAAAATCGATCGACACGTGTCCGCGCAGGCTCGGGAACATCTTCGCCACCGGCGTTCCCGCGTCTTTGCGAGAGGTGGCCGCTACAAGCTCGACGCTCGAGTGCTGGGCAAACAAACGCATCAACTCCACGCCGGTATATCCGGTCCCGCCGACGATGCCTACCCTGATCATTCGCCACCTCGCACAAGAAACAACCGCAAACGAAAAAGCCGCCCGTGGGCGGCTTCTTCCTTAACTCCGGGACCGGAGGCCCCTTCGTTCAGCGTTTCGAGAACTGCTTGCGCCGCCGCGCCTTATGCAAACCCACCTTTTTTCGTTCCACTTCGCGCGCATCCCGCGTAACCAGACCCGAAGCGCTCAACACGGGCTTGAGCGCCGCATCATACTCGATCAACGCCCGGGTAATGCCATGGCGCACCGCGCCCGCCTGGCCATTCTCTCCACCGCCGAAGACATTGACCTTGATGTCGAAGCTGGCGAGATTCTTCGTCAGCTCGAGCGGCTGGCGGACAATCATGCGACCCGTCTCGCGCGCGAAGAACTCATCCACCGGCTTGTCGTTCACTACGAAGCCGCTCTTGCCGGGTTTGATGAACACACGCGCAACCGCGCTTTTGCGCCGTCCCGTGCCGTAGTAGTAGTCACCCACCATAGATTCGACCTCAGATTTCCAGAACTCTCGGCTGTTGCGCGGAATGAGGGTGCGCGCCCTCAGCGTATACCTTCAGTTTTTTGAGCATCGCGTATCCAAGAGGTCCCTTCGGCAGCATGCCTTTGACCGCCTTTTGCAATACGCGCCCGGGGTACTTCGCATGCAGCTTGGCGAAGTTTGTCTCCCGAATTCCGCCGGGGTAGCCCGTATGGCGGTAGTATTTCTTGTCTTCGGCCTTCTTGCCGGTGACACGGATCTGCGCGGCATTGACTACGACGATGTAATCGCCAGTGTCGACGTGCGGAGTGTACTCGGGCTTGTGCTTGCCGCGCAGTCTCGCCGCGATTCGAGCCGCAAGACGGCCAAGCACTTTGCCCTGGGCATCTACCACGTACCAGTCGTTGTTGACTGCGCCCGGCTTTGCCGAAAAGGTTTTCATGGTGCAGCAGATCGTGAAAGGATCGTGATTTTAATGGGAATAGCGTGTCGACGTCAAAGCTTCGCACTGAGCGCACAAAAAAAACGCGACTCTTGCGAGTCGCGTTCGATCCACCAAAGGAGGAGGGTGGAGGAGACAAACTCGCGAAGCTCCGGAGGAGGATGGAACCTCGCGACGGAATAAATCGTAACGACCGGATTGCTGCGTTGCAAAATGAAAAATATGATGTATGAATTAGTTGTTTGAATGTGTGATTCTTTCCGCATACTGCATTGATTGTACAAAGTGATTAATCAGAATCTCGCATCTATCAGTGGGTAGAGAAGAATTTGACCATGTGCACGCTGAGGCTACTAATGTCGCGTCGCACAAATAACTGATTTCGTAAGGACAACAACATGGAGTGCACGGTGCGCTGGACGCAAGGCATGACGTTTCTCGCCGAAACGGAGAGCAATCACGCGCTAGTCATGGACGGCGCACCCGAAGGCGGAGGCAGAAATCTGGCGCCGCGGCCGATGGAG
>JBOIFB010000214.1:0-5037 GCA_050741415.1 Burkholderiales bacterium
ATCCGCGACGACGAAGGCAAGACCCTGCCGATCGGCGCCACGGGCGAGATCTGCATCAAGGGCCCGCAGGTGATGGCCGGCTACTGGCAGCAGCCCGAGGAGACCGCCAAGGCCATGACCTCGGACGGCTATCTCAGGACCGGGGACATCGGCGTGATGGACGACAAGGGCTTCATCCGCATCGTCGATCGCAAGAAGGACATGATCCTGGTGTCGGGCTTCAACGTCTACCCGAACGAGATCGAGCAGGTGGTGGCGCTGCACCCGGGCGTGCTCGAGAGCGCCGCGATCGGCGTGCCCGACGAGCACTCGGGCGAAGTGGTCAAGCTGTTCGTGGTGAAGAAAGACCCCGCCCTGACCGAGCAGGACATCCTCGCCTACTGCAAGGAGCAGCTCACCGGCTACAAGCGGCCCAAATACGTCGAGTTCCGCACCGATCTGCCCAAGACCAACGTCGGCAAAATCCTGCGCCGCGCCCTGCGCGAATAATTGCATAAATCGGCATAAATCGGGGTCAGACCACGTTTTCTCAAAACGGAAAACGTGGTCTGACCCCGATTTATGCCGATTTATGGCCCCGACTTACTTCGGTGCGAGGGTGAGCTGGTGCGCGCCCTCGGCGACGATGCGGGCGCGGTCGGTGAGCATCGGGATGTACTCGACTGCCGCCCAGGCGCGGGTGAAAGCGCGGTAGCCGGGTGAGAGCGGGTTGCCGGACTGACCGCCCGAGTGGATGAACAGCGACGCCTGCATGTTCGACAAGTCGTAGATCGCGCGCAGGCTCGGGCCGTGGCGGCTGGCGTAGGGCCGCGCGGCGTCGTTGAAATTGCTGCGCCCGACGTCGACCGTGAACGCGCCGCCGGGGCTGGGCACGCTGATGTCGAACAGGCGCGCGAGCAGCGGCACGCGGCCGAACGGCCGGTGCTCGTGCAGCGCGGGATGCGCCTGGCCCCATTTCCAGCGCCGCATGTCCTTGCCATAGCGCTGGCGCAGGTCGGCGAGCGCGGCTTCGAGCGAGGCCGAGAGAATCTGGCCGCAGTTTTCGCGCTTGGGGGTGCGCACGTCGTCGCACCAGCGCGACTGGCCGTCCTTGTCGGCCAGCACGTTGCCGATGAACTCCGGGCGCTGCAGCCAGTTGGCGTCGAACGCGTCGCCCAGCTCGTCGGCGTAGATCGCGCGCGCGAGCGCGCGCCACCAGGCGGTCATGATCAGCGGCTCGGTGCGTTCGGCCGCCATGCTGCCGTCCCAGGCCGCGAGCAGCGCGAGCGCGCGCTTGGCCTCGGCGCTGAGCGGCTTGGTCGCGAGCAGCCGCGGCAGCTGCTCGCGCGCCGGCAGCGAAACGACGTCGGCCTGGATGCGCGCGAAGCTCGGCACGGTGTGGCGCGGCACCGCAGCGAGCAGCTGCCTGATGCGCTGCGCGCGGTACGGCGGCTGCCACTCGCTGGTAATGAAGTGCGTGTAGCCCGGCGGCACGATCTTCTGGTTCGCGGTCACGATCTCGCCCTCGGGCGGGTTGTACGATTGCGGCAGCTCGTCGAAAGGAATCCATCCCGCCCAGTCGTACTTCGCCTCCCAGCCCGGCGCGGGCGCGAGGCCCTTGAGATCGTTGTCGCGCTTGCGCACCGGCACCCGGCCGGCGGCGATGAAGCCGATGTTGCCGTCGACATCGGCGTAGACAATGTTCTGCTGCGGCTCCCGCAAGTCGCGCAGCGCGTCGCGGAATTCTTGCCAGTTGCCGGCGCGCGCCAGCTTGAGCACGCTCCGGATCGAAGTGTCGTCCTTGCCGAGCGCGGTCCACTCGAACGCCAGCACGTGGCCGCGCGGAGCGAGTCCCGCCGCCGGGCGCAGCACGTCGGACACGACCGGGCCGTGGCGCGTGATGCGCACCAGAAGCTTGACGTCGGGTTCGCCGCGAACCTTGATGGTCTCCTGCCGAATCGCGAACGAACGCGGGCCCTCGGGCGTCAAGTAGGCATCGCGTCCCTCGAGCTGCTCGAGGTACAGATCCTGCACGTCCGGCCCGGTGTTGGTCGCGCCCCAGGCGATGCGCTCGTTGCGCCCGAGCACGATTCCCGGCACGCCCGGCAACGTCGCGCCGATCGCGTCCAGCCCAGGCGCCGAGAGCTGCGCGAAGTACCACACCGGTGGCGCGCTGAGGCCGAGGTGGGGGTCATTTGCGAGCAGCGGCTTGCCGCTCGCGCTGTGCTTGCCGCTCACCACCCAGTTGTTCGATCCGGCGCCATCGGGCAGCCAGTCCGGAAGCATCGCCGCGATTTGTTGCATCGCCGCCCCGAGCGCCTGCGCGTCGCCCCTAAGCGCTGGCGCGTCTCCCCCAAGCGTGCGCGCGTCGCCTGCGAGCCCGCCGTAGAGCTTTTTCAGGTCGCGGATCTTGAGCGGCGCATCGCCCGGAGAGGGCGGCAGCAGCTCGTCGATGCGCGCC
The DNA here is from genome assembly GCA_050741415.1 of Burkholderiales bacterium. Taxonomy (GTDB): domain Bacteria; phylum Pseudomonadota; class Gammaproteobacteria; order Burkholderiales; family SG8-39; genus DAHVFK01. The sequence goes on from JBOIFB010000214.1 coordinate 2,441, forward strand.
TGCGGCAGGGTTTTCGCCAGGCGCATGCGCAGCAGCTCGTTCTTCCAGTTCGCGCCCAGGTCCCAGGCCATCATCTTGATCCACGCCAGCGAGTCCGCCGGGGTCCAGGGCTCGGGCGTGACGCGCAGCATCCAGAATTCGGGCGGCAGCACGGGCCGCGTGGCGAGGAAGGCGTTCACGCCGGCGGCGTAGGCCTCGAGCACGGTGCGCGTGTCCGGGTCGAGCTTGGCCAGGCTCGCCTCGGCCGCGCGGCGCACGCCGAGCGTGCGCAGGAAGCGGTCGGTATCGAGCGCGCCCGCACCGAGGATCTCGGCCAGGCGCCCGGCGGCGATGCGCCGGCTCATCTCCATCTGCCAAAGCCGGTCCTGCGCGTGGGCGAAGCCCAGGCCGAAGTACGCGTCCGCGATCGAGGAGGCGCGGATGTGCGGAATGCCGTAGGCGTCGCGCAGCAGCTCGATCGGCGCCGTGAGCCCGTCGATGCGGATGGTGCCCTCGGTCTGCGCCAGCGACTGGCGCAGGTACAGATAGGCCCCGCCGGCGAGCAGCCCTGCGACAGCGACCAGCATCAGCAGATAGCGGATCAGCTTGCGCATCGCGGCAGGATACCTCCGGGGGCAAGCTCCGGGGCGCGTGACTTTCGCCAATGCGGCACCGCGGCAATTCTGCTATAAGCAAATGGTTACGACGACCGGCCGAGGACTTTCGGTGCTCTACAGCCTGTACGAAGCGCAGCATGCCGCCCTGCAGCCCTTGCGCCTCGCCGCCGAGCTCTCGCGCGGTTGGTTCGGCCACCCGTTCAGCCCGCTGTCGTACTCCTACCTCTCGCGCGGCGTCGCGGCCGGAAGCGACCTGTTCCTGCGCCTCACCAAGCGCTACGAGAAGCCGGCCTGGCGCATCGACTACACCACCATCGGCGGCGAGCGCGTTCCGGTCCGCGCGGAAGTGACGCTGGCGAAACCCTTCTGCAACCTGATCCATTTCAAGCGCGAGCTCGCGCAGCCGCGCAACGATCCGAAAGTGCTGCTGGTCGCGCCGCTGTCGGGGCACCACGCGACGCTGCTGCGCGACACGGTTCGCACCATGCTGCCCGAGCACGAAGTGTGGGTGACCGACTGGATCGACGCGCGCATGGTGCCGCTCGCGGCCGGGCCGTTTCACTTCGACGATTACGTCGATTACGTGTGCGAGTGGATCCGGCTGCTTTCGCCGGACCTGCACCTGGTGTCGGTCTGCCAGCCGACCGTGCCGGTGCTGGCCGCGGTGTCGCTCATGGCTTCGCGCAACGAGCCGAGCCGGCCCAGGACCATGGTAATGATGGGCGGGCCGATCGACGCGCGCAAGAGCCCGACCGCGGTCAACAACCTCGCCACCCAAAAACCGTTTTCATGGTTCGAGCAGAATCTGATCGAGCGCGTGCCGGCCAAATATCCCGGTTTCATGCGGCGCGTATACCCCGGTTTCCTGCAGCACCTGGGGTTCGTGGCGATGAATCCGGACCGGCACCTCAACGCGCACTGGGACTACTACAACCGCCTGCTCCAGGGCGACGGCGACTCCGCCGACCATCACCGGCGCTTCTACGACGAGTACAACGCGGTGCTCGACATGCCGGCCGAGTACTACCTCGACACGGTCAAGCGCGTGTTCCAGGACTTCGCGCTGCCCAAGGGGCGGCTGTTCGTGCGCGAGGAGCTGGTGCGGCCGCAGGCGATCCGCCTCACGGCGCTATTCAGCATCGAAGGCGAGCTGGACGACATCTCCGGCACAGGCCAGAGCGAGGCCGCGCACGCGCTGTGCCTCAACATTCCCGCCGGCCGGCGCGAGCACTTCCTCGCGCCGCGCGTGGGCCACTACGGCATTTTCTCCGGCCGGCGCTGGCGCGAGATGATCTACCCCCAGATCCGGGAGTTCGTGCGCCGGCATGGCTGAGCGCCGCAGTGCCCTGCTGGTCGGCGCGACCGGCCTGATCGGCTCGCTCGTGCTGCGGCGGTTGCTGGATGTCACGGCCTACCGCACCGTCACCGTCTGGGCGCGCCGCCCGCTCGCGCTGCACGGACCGGGCCTGCGCACCGAGACCTTCGATTTCGAGGACCTCCGGTCGCACAAGGTCGAGGCTGGGGACGTTTTCTGCTGCATCGGCACCACCATGAAGCACGCGCGCACGCGGGAGGTCTTCCGGCGCGTCGACCACGATTACCCGCTCGCGCTGGCGCAGGCGGCCGCGCGCGGCGGCGCAAAGCGCCTGCTGGTGGTCTCGGCCCTGGGCGCCGATCCGCGCTCGAGCGTGTTCTACAACCGGGTCAAGGGCGAAATGGAGGCGGCGGTGCGCGCCGCGGGCGTGCCGAGCACGATCTTCTTTCGCCCCACGCTGCTGCGCGGTGCGCGCGACGAATTCCGCTTCGGCGAGCGCATCGGCCTGGCGGTCGGCGACCTGCTCGGACCGATATTGGGCAAGTACCGCCCGATCGGGGCCGACGTGGTCGCGACGGCGATGATCAAGGCCGCGCTGAAAAACCTCCCCTCCGGCGTCATCGAGTCCGACCAAATCCGAACCCTCTAAATCGGGGTCAGACCACGTTTTCCCGGAAAACGTGGTC
>JBOIFB010000215.1:0-4991 GCA_050741415.1 Burkholderiales bacterium
GCCCAGCGCGGTGAGCGGATTGACGAAGCACGACGCGCCTTCGGCCGGCGTCGTGCCTTCGGGCAGCACCATGCACAGCGCTGCCTTCACGCACCGGTACTGCGAATACATCGCCCCGCCGATGATAGCCACCGTCTTTCCCGTCAGTGCCTGCGCTCCAGGGTTCGCGCCCGCCTTCACGACTACGCCCGCGCCCTCGTTGCCGACGGGCATCGACTGGTCCACCCGGCCGGCCATGGCCTTCATCAGCTTCTCGGGAATGGATGCTATTACCACGGGACTCGCGCCGGTGCCGGAGAACCTTGCGGTGCTCATGTCGGCGGCGCCGAATAACAGTCCCAGGTCCGACGGATTAATGGGCGCGGCTTCGATGCGCACGAGCACTTCGTCGGGCGCGGGCTCCGGAATCGGGATGCTCGCAAGCGAAAGCTCGAGATCACCGTCGCCGCGCACCAGCGAACGAAGTTGAAGCGAGGTGCGAGAGTCATCGGCGGGCATTGGGGATCTCCGCGAGGGTTGCGTGAAAGCGCAGTCTATCGACAAATCCCGCGGGTCAGCGCTTGAATGACCGCTACCAGGTGGACACCGGCCGGTCCACCTTTCCGATGTAAGCGGCAGCAACGGCCGAAAAGCGGTAGTTCGGTGGAACAATTGCTACGGCGACTCGGGGTCGGAATAAGCGGCTGCTCAAGCCGAATAATGCTCGGTAAGCTGCATCGCCGTGAATGACCGCAGAGGATCGCGAACCTTACTGCGGCGAAGAAACCGAATTCGGCCGCAAACGGTTGTCCATCAGGCGGCTTGTTTTATCAATGACTCAGCCGGAATTGCCAACCCTTTGTGCAGCTTCCAGGCCATCGCCATCGTCAGTGGACGCTTGCGGTTTAGGACCTCGTAGACGCGATTAGGCCGTCCAATGTACGGCACGAGATCCTTCACCGTAAGATTGCGCTGCTCCATCGCGAACTTGATGGCCTCTATCGGGTCAGGCAAATCGAGCGGGTAGTGCTTGGCCTCGTACGCTTCGACCAGCGTTACCAGGACATCCAGCCTGTCGCCCTCGGGTGAATTGCGCTTCGCAGCCATCAGTCGCTCGATCTCCTTGAGCGCTGCTTCGTAATCTCGTTTGGTTCTGATTGGCTTGATTTCCATTGACTCTGTCCTCATACGGTCTGTGCGTCGATCCGATCGTACTGCGCGTGCGTGCCGATGAACCGGACGTAAACGACGCGATATGGATAATTGATCCACAAAACGATCCGGTACTTGTTGCCTGCGATGTTGAACACCGCGCGACCGTCTTTCAGAATACTTGCGGTGCCGATCTCACGCTTCACGTCCGCGGGCGACGCCCAATCTGCGCGCAACACTTGCCGGTACCACGCCAGGACCGGTTCCCGCGTATCAGCGTACTGCCGCTTACTCTCGATGAAGTGTTTGAGCGTTCGCAGGGCGATGACGCGCATGAGATCACATGGTAATCCCAAAATGGGACTAGGGCAAGCCGACCCGCGGTCCTGATGGGATTCCGCTGCGGTTGTCCGTCGGTATTCGTTTCGTCGGTTGGTAATGGAAGAGCGAGCGTTCGCGGCGGGTATGTAGACGACTGACCGGTTGGCCTCCTATAGCAGGCGGCCCGGTTCGGACCGCCACCGGCAGTATTGACCGAGAAGTAGACGCCCGCGGCACTTCATGCGCTCGGCGTCTCCTGACCGAAAGGGCTCATTTCATGGCCACGCGTACCGTTCTAGTTCTCTATGTGGCCGGAGTCGAGGGCGCTGTTCTCTACAGGCGCGAGCTCGAAAGAAACTGCAAGAAGCCAAGCTCGTCGAGCTGCTACGCGGACCGGTCGCGAAAGTGATCGCGGAGAAATACCGCGGATTCACGTGGCCGCGGGCCGGCGCGTGCAGGACCACAAGGCGACGAAGCTGGGCGCGCGCGTACGGGATGCGGCCGAGCCGGACGATCGCATCCGGGCCTGGGCCGATGCGCAGAAGGCTGGATAGGGAGCTTTGGATTGACGCCATTTTATACGCCAAAGTAGCGCTTCCAAAGCTAGATATATAGCAGATTGACGTTATAAAACAATTATGTATAATTACGCCGTATTCGCCAATCTATCCGCCATACTCTGTCCTCGCAACTTCATCAATTCGAGCCGCTCCTGCCGTCCCTGGCGCACCCGGAGCTGGACGCGCTGGCGGAAGACGTTTGCCGGCGCGGGTTCGAGCTGAAGCGCCTGGTCCACCCGATCACGGAGGCTCGGATTGCCACGCTGCTGCGCAGCGTGAACTCCTACTATTCGAACCTGATTGAGGGCCAGCAGACTCATCCCAGGGACATCGAGCGGGCGCTCAGGAAGAGCTTCAGCAAAGACCCGAAAAAGGCCCGCTTGCAGCGCCTGGCCGTGGCCCACATCGCCGCCCAGGAGGAAATGGAGACGCGCCTCGCGCGGATGCCGGACGTCCCGGTGTTCGGCGCCGAGTTCCTTGCCGGCCTGCACAAGGACTTCTACCAGCGCCTCACCAAGGAGGACCGCACTACGGAGGCGGGAGATGAGGTCGTGCCAGGCGAATTGCGCGAGCGGGACGTGACCGTCGGCGACCACGATGCACCTTCCTGGCAATCGGTGCCGCAGTTTCTGGAGCGCGCTGCCCAGGTCTATGCCGGCGTGCGCGGTCTCTCGGCGAAACTGGTCGCGATTGCCTGTGCGCACCATCGCCTTGCCTGGGTGCACCCGTTCCGCGACGGCAACGGCCGCGTGGTACGCCTGCAGTCGCAGGCCGCATTGATGCAGCATGGCGCGGGCTCGGCGTTGTGGTCGATATCGCGCGGCCTCGCGCGCGACGTGCAGTCCTACTACGACCGTCTGTCGGATGCCGACTCGCCGCGCCGCGGCGACCTGGATGGCCGCGGGAATCTCTCCGAGGCTGGACTCGCAGCGTTCGCACGGTATTTCCTCGAGACCTGTCTCGACCAGGTGACGTTCATGGGGAAAATGCTCGACCTCGCCACGCTGCGCGCCCGCGTGCAGGGCTATCTGGTCTACTTGTCGCAGCAGGACAAGGCCGTGCGAACCGAGACAGCCCCTGCCATGCACTATCTGTTTCTGGCGGGAAGCATCACTCGCGGTGAGTTCAAGCAGATGACGGGGCTCAGCTCCCGGACCGCGGATCGGGCCATCGCGGCATTGCTCAAGCGTGGGTTGCTGGAATCGGATTCCTCCCGCGGAGCGGTGCGATTCGGCTTGCCGCTGGAGGCTCTATCCTATTACTTTCCGGCCCTCTACCCCGAAGCCGCTGCCTGACGTCATCGTGTCCGCCGTGCCGAATACCCAAGCGCCGCCGAGCGCCGGCGGCAGCACTGCTGCGTAGGACCCTCCGGCGCGCAGGACCTCGGCGCCGGCGGCGCGGCAGCGGCGCGCGAGCGCCTCGGGATCGTCACAGGCGAGCGCATAGCCCGCCAGCGCCGGCGCCGCGGGCGCAGCTCCAAGCAGCGCAGCGAGGTCTCGCTGTCGGCCGATCACGATGTCCCCCCTTGAAGTACTCAATCTTGTGAAGACCCCATCTCGGAACGGGAGCAGGCCGGCGAAGCGCGCGTAGCGCGCGGCGGCATCGACGGGGTCGTCGGCGACGACGAACGCTGCGGCGAGGCCGGTGACGCCGTTGGCATGCGCGAGCCAGCGCGGCTGCCACAGCAACTCGGGGGTGCGCTGCTCGACGAACTGGATCCGGCCCTCGGGCATCGTCTCGGGCGGCACGCGCACGACGCCGAAGCTTGCGCGGCGGGTTTCGCCTTCGAGTTCGACTTCGCGCTCCAGGTCGACCTGGGGCAGCGGGGCGAAGCCGTGGCGCTCGAGGCGGGCGTGTTCCTCGGCGGCGGCGGGGGTGCCCAGCGCCAGGAGGTGGACGCCGGGGTAGCGCGCCATCGCTTCGCGCGTGCGGCGCGCGTGCGGGGTGTCGGCGATGGGCGACAGGAATTCGAGGTAGCCCTCGCCGAGCATGACGCAGCGGTTGGCGGTGCCGGCGGGGCCGTCCTGGGTCGACTGCTCGGAATAGGGGGTCGCGACGAAGCCGAGCGCCTCGAGCATGCGCCCGGCGGCTTCGAGATCGGGCACGAAGTGCGCGACGTGATCGAGGACCAGGGAACCCGGGGCGGCGATTTGCGGCAAGGTGTTTATCCGGAGCGTGACGGGTGCAATAATAGCCGCATGATCGAGCGCAGCCATCACGACATGGGCGGGCAGCCCGCGGGCAAGGTCGAGCGCACCGAGCGCGACTACGCCGACTGGGAGCGGAGGGTCGATGCGCTGATGACGCTGCTGTCCGGGATCAGGGGCGCGCAGAAGCGGCTCACGGTGGACGAGCTGCGCAAGAACATCGAGGCGATCGCGCCCGGGGCCTACGACAGGATGAGCTATTACGAACGCTGGGTGACCTCGATCACCCAGACCATGATCCAGCGCGGCGTGATCAGCACCGAGGAGCTGGCGCGCAAGATGCAGGAGGTCGAGCGGCGTGGCGATTGACGCGCGTTTCAGGCCGGGTGACAGGGTGCGGGTGATGAAGGCCTACCCGCTCGGGCACGTGCGCACGCCTTACTACATCCGTGGTGCGAGCGGCGTGATCGAGCGCATCTGCGGCGCGTTTCCGAATCCCGAGGAGCTGGCGCAGATGCGCAGCGGCCTGCCGGCGCAGCCGCTGTATCGCGTGCGCTTCGCGCAAAGCGAGGTCTGGCCGGACTACCGCGGCGCGCGCGCGGACACGCTCGAGGTCGAGATTTTCCAGCACTGGCTGGACAAGGCCGAGGCCGCCGCATGAGCGATCTGGGCAAGTACGCCCCGCTGACCTACTTCCAGCTCATGGAAGTGAGCCTGCGCGAGCTGCTGGTGGAGAAGGGCGTGGTGAGCGACGCCGAGATCGCCGCCGCCGCCGCGGACATGAAGGGGCGCGGGCCCGAGCGCGGCGCGAAGGTGGTGGCCGGGCCTGGAC
>JBOIFB010000216.1:0-4980 GCA_050741415.1 Burkholderiales bacterium
GGTGGTGGCGCTCGGGCGCTGGCTGGCGCGGCGCGCCGCTGCTGCGGCTGCGGCCGCGGCGCGGCGCCCGACAGTGAAGGCCGAGCATCCGAATTCTTGACCGCAATCAAGGCCACACCCGCGATGCCGCATCGACAATAGCCGGGTCGAGCCGTTCAACTAGGAGGAGGTTTGCATGAAAACGGGATTCATTCGAGCATTTGGCGCCGCGCTGACCGCGGCAATGGTGGCGATGTGGCCGTCGACCGGGCAAGCCTGGGAGCCGACCAGGACCGTCGAATTGATCGTTCCGGCCGGAATCGGCGGCGGCGCCGGTCAGATGGCGCAACTGATCCAGGGCATCATCACCAAGCACAAGCTGATGCCGACCTCGATGGTCGTGATCAGCAAGAAGGGCGGGTCCGGCGCCGAAGGCTTCCTCTACGTCAAGAACGCCAAAGGCGATCCGCACAAGCTCATCATCACCCTTTCCAACCTGTTCACCACGCCGCTCGCCACCGGTTCGCCGTTCAGCTGGAAGGACTACACGCCGATCGCCATGATGGCGCTCGACGAGTTCGTGTTCTGGGTGAATTCCAGCACGCCCTACCAGACTCCGGACGAATATCTCGCCGCGATCAAGCAAGCGCCGATGCATTTCAAAATGGGCGGCACGGGCTCGAAGCAGGAGGACCAGATCATCACCTCCGCGATCGAGCAGCAAACGGGCGTGAAGCTCACCTACGTGCCCTACCACGGCGGGGGCGAGGTCTGCACCCAGCTCGTCGGCGGGCACATCGACTCCACGGTCAACAACCCGATCGAGTGCGTCGAGCATTGGCGCGCGGGCAGCGTGCGGCCGCTGTGCGTATTCGACAGCAAGCGCATGCCTTATCCGGCCATGATCACCAAGGACAAGTCGTGGCAGGACATCCCGACCTGCAAGTCGGAGGGGCTCAATGTCGAGTACCTGATGCTGCGCGGCATCATGACGGCGCCGGGCGTGTCGCAGGCTGCCGTGCACTATTACGTCAAGCTGCTCGAGAAGGTGCGGGCGACGCCGGAATGGAAGGCGTACATGGAAAAAGGCGCCTTCAACCAGAGCTTCATGACCGGCGCCAAGTTCCACAAGTGGCTGGCGGACACGGCTGCTTACCATCATGGTTTGATGGAAAAAGCAGGCTTCCTGAAAAAGTAGTTCTCCGGGATTGCGGGGGCCCGGTCGAACCGGCGCCCCCGCCGTTCGCGCGTATCTTCGCCTGACCCCCGCAATGGCTGAACGCTCCGAAAACGAAGACCGTCCAGTGGACGGCGTCGTGACCGACCGCACCATGAATATCGTGGTGTCGCTGCTGCTGATGACGGTGGCGGCGATCGTGATGATCGCGTGTTACCGCCTCGGCGCCGGCTGGGCCAAGGACGTGGGGCCCGATTCCGGCTATTTTCCGTTCTATGTGGCGCTGATCATGTTCTTCTGCAGCGGCGTCACGCTTGTGCAGCACCTGCTCGATCGTAAGCGCGGCGGCGACCGGATATTCATTGCGCGCAGCGAGCTGATGATGGTGCTGCAGGTCCTGATCCCGACGATCATCTTCGTCGTGCTGTCGATCTACATCGGGATCTACATCTCGATGGCCCTGTTCATCGGCTTCTTCATGATGTGGCACGGTCATTACCCGGCCATCAAGGCGGTCCCGGTGGCGATCGCGATCCCGGTCGTGCTGTTCGTCGTGTTCGAGATCTGGTTCCTGGTGCCGCTGCCGAAGGGGCCGTTCGAGGCGTGGCTCGGATATTGACGGCGGGCGCCGTCGCAATGAAAAACGACGCGGCCTTGCGCCGCGCCGGATGAAGGGAGGCCTTGTTGGACGCGTTCTTGTCCCCGTTCTTTTCCCTGATGCACGGTTTCCACGTGCTGCTGACGCCCGTCAATCTCGGCTACATGGTGCTCGGCATCCTGTTCGGCGTCCTGCTGGGCTTCCTGCCCGGCGTGGGCGGCGCCAACGGGATCGCCATCCTGCTGCCGCTGACTTTCTCGATGTCGCCGACCACCGCCATCATCATGCTGGCGGCGATCTACTGGGGCGCCCTGTTCGGCGGCTGCATCAGCGCGATCCTGTTCAATATTCCAGGCGAGCCCTGGTCGGTCGCCACGACCTTCGATGGGCATCCGCTCGCCAAGCAGGGCCGCGCCGGCGAGGCGCTCACCGCCTCGCTCACTTCGTCGTTCATCGGCGCGCTGATCGCGACCATCGTGCTCACCTTCCTCGCGCCGCTCGTGGCGAATTTCGCGCTCGCTTTCGGTCCGCCCGAATTCTTCTCGGTCTATCTGCTGACCTTCTGCAGTTTCGTCGGCATGGGGCGCCAGTCGCCGTTCAAGGTCATCTCGAGCATGATGCTCGGCTTCGCGTTCGCGAGTGTCGGCACCGACGAGATTACCGGCGGCCTGCGGCTGACTTTCGGCACCGAGACGCTGCTGACCGGCTTTCACTTCCTGATCGCGGTCATCGGCCTGTTCGGCATCGGCGAGATTCTGGTGACGATCGAGAAGGGGCTGCATTTCGAGGGCCAGAGCGCCAAGATCAACCCGTTCGTCGTCTGGCAGACGTGGAAGAAGCTGCCGCGCTACTGGGCCACCATCATCCGCGGCACGGCGGTCGGGGTTTGGCTCGGCATCACTCCCGGCGGCGCCACGCCGGCCTCGTTCATGAGCTACGGCCTGGCGAAGCGCTTTTCCAAGGACGGCGACAAGTTCGGCACCGGGATGCTGGAGGGCGTGGTGGCGCCGGAAACGGCGGCGCACTCCGCGGGCACCAGCGCGCTGCTGCCGATGCTCACGCTCGGCATCCCCGGGTCGCCGACCGCCGCGGTGCTGCTCGGCGGCCTGCTGATCTGGGGCCTGGATCCGGGGCCGCTGCTGTTCGTCGAGCACAAGGACTTCGTCTGGGGCCTGATCGCTTCGATCTATCTCGGCAATCTGGTGGGCCTGATCGTCGTCCTGTCGACGGTGCCCTTGTGGGCGAGCATCATGAAGATTCCGTTCGCGATCATCGCGCCCCTCATCATCGTCATCTGCGCCATCGGCTCCTATACGCTTTCGAACGCGCCGGCGGACCTCATTTTCATGGTGATGTTCGGCGCCATCGGCTACCTGTTCAAGAAGCTGGACTACCCGCTTGCGCCCATGGTGCTGGCGATCGTGCTGGGCGGCCGCACGGAAAATTCGTTCCGCCAGGCGGTGCTCGGCTCGCAGGGCGACCTTTCCATCTTCTGGTCGAACGGGCTGGTCGGGAGCATCTCGGCGCTCAGCATCATCATGCTGTTCTGGCCGCTGATCTCCAGCATCTACCGCCGCTTGCGGGGCCGCTGAGCCGGCGCGCGCCTAGGCGCGGCCGCGCTTTTGCTTGAGGCGCGACAGCGTCTCGGGCGTGAGGTTGAGATAGGCCGCGAGCTCCTTCTTCGGGATGCGGCCGGCGAGCTCGGCGTGCTTGCGCTGGAAGCGCGACAGGCGCCCGGGGGCGTCGAGCAGGTGGAGAGTGATGGTATGCGCCATCACCTCGGACATCAGCTTCATGACGTCGTACTCGAAGCGCGACATCACCGCGGGGTGGCGCTCCATGAACTCGACCCACTGCGGCAGGCCGAGCTCGACCGCGCGCACCTTGGTCATCGCGACGATGCTGTAGGGCATCGGTGTGCCCAGCCGCCAGGCCGCGTAGGACGTGTCCATCTCGGCCTCGCCGGCGAAGCGCAGGATCATTTCGTGCCCGGAGGCGTTGGAGACCACCCGCTTGAGCATCCCGTCGAGGATGAAGAACTGCTCCATCTCGGTGTCGCCCTGGCGCACCAGGAGCTCGCCCTTGCGGTACTCCGCGACCGCCAGCAGCGGCTCGAGCTCGTCCCACTGCGGGGCGCTCATGTCGCGCAGGATCGGATTCCGGCGCAGCTGCAGCCGGATGGTGTTGCGCTGCGGGTGGGAAGGGAGGGTTGCCATTCGCGCAGACGCGCCGCGACGGTGACGCAAAGCGGACATTCTAGACGATCGAAACCCTTGACCTCAGTCAAGGGCGATCGGGCGCCCCTGTAACTACCATAACGACCTTCGCGCCGGGGGCGCAACCTCGGCACCACAGGAGATCATCATGGGCGGCACAGTCATCGAGCCGAACGTCGCGGCGCAGGCAAAGGCGGCGCAAGTCACCGACGGCTTTCACCTGGTCATCGATGCCCTGAAATTGAACGGCATCGACACGATCTTCGGCGTGCCCGGCATCCCCATCACGGACCTGACCCGCAAGGCGCAAGCGGCGGGCGTGCGCGTGATTTCGTTCCGCCACGAACAGAACGCAGGCTACGCCGCATCCATCGCAGGCTTCATGACCCAGAAGCCCGGCATCTGCCTGACGGTATCCGCGCCGGGCTTTCTCAACGGCCTGACGGCGCTCGCCAACGCCACCACGAACTGCTTCCCCATGATCCTGATCAGCGGCTCGAGCGAGCGCGAGGTGGTCGACCTGCAGCAGGGCGACTACGAGGAGATGGACCAGCTCGCGATCGCCAAACCGCTCGCCAAGGCCGCCTTCCGCGTGCTGCACGCCGAGGACATCGGCGTGGGCGTCGCGCGCGCGATCCGGGCCGCCGTCTCCGGCCGCCCGGGCGGGGTCTACCTCGATCTGCCGGCGAAGCTGTTGCCGCAGTCCGTCGACGCGGAAGCCGGCCGCAGGTCGCTGATCAAGGTGGTCGATGCGGCGCCGCGCCAGATCCCGGCGCCGGACGCTGTCCAGCGCGCCTTGGATCTGCTCCGTTCCGCAAGAAAGCCGCTCATCATTCTCGGCAAGGGCGCGGCGTATGCGCAGGCGGATGCCGACATCAGAAGTCTGATCGAAAAAACCGGCATCCCCTATTTGCCGATGTCGATGGCGAAGGGCCTGCTGCCCGACACGCACGAGCAGTCGGCCTCCGCGGCGCGCTCCTACGTGCTGCCCGAGGCGGACGTGGTGATGC
>JBOIFB010000217.1:0-4961 GCA_050741415.1 Burkholderiales bacterium
GTGCGCCGGGCGCCGGCGCCGGCCCGCGCGTGCTGGTGATCGCGCCCACGCGCGAGCTCGCGCTGCAGGTGCAGAAGGCGACCCACGGCTACGGCTCGCGCCAGCGCCTGCGCACCGCATGCCTGGTCGGCGGCGTGCCCTACGGGCTGCAGCTCAAGCAGCTCTCGCGCCCGGTGGACATCGTGCTCGCGACGCCCGGGCGCCTCAAGGACCACCTCGAGCGCGGCCGGATCGATTTCGCGCGGCTCGAACTGCTGGTGCTGGACGAGGCCGACCGCATGCTCGACATGGGCTTCCAGGAGGATCTCGACGCGATCGTCGCGCGCATGCCGGCGGCGCGCCAGACCCTCCTGTTCTCGGCCACGCTCGATGGCGTGGTCGGCCGCCTGGCGCGGCGCGTGACGCGCGACGCGAAGCGCATCGACATCGCCGCTTCCGCCGCGCGCACGCCCAGGATCGAGCAGCGCGCGCTCTACGCCGACGACATCGCGCACAAGAACCGGCTGCTGGACGTGATCCTGCGCGACGTGGATTTGAAGCAGGCGCTCGTGTTCACCGCCACCAAGCGCTCGGCCGAAGAGCTCTCGGGCTCGCTCCTGCGCCGCGGCTTCGCCGCCGGCGCGCTGCACGGCGACATGCGCCAGCGCGAGCGCAGCGCGACCCTGCAGCACCTGCGCGACGGGCGCATGCGCGTGCTGGTGGCGACCGACGTCGCCGCGCGCGGCATCGACGTGCCGGGCATCACCCACGTGATCAACTTCGACGCGCCGCGCCAGGCGGAGGACTACGTTCACCGCATCGGCCGCACCGGCCGCGCCGGCCGCGCCGGCATCGCGCTGACGCTGCTCGCGCACCGCGAAAAGCACCTGGTGCGCGAGATCGAGCGCTACACCGGGAATCCTCTGCGCGTGGCGGTCATCCCTGGCCACGAGCCCGCGCCGCGCTACCGCCGCTAGGCGAGGTTGCCGGCGATGTAGTGCTCGAGCTGCTGGATGATCTCCTTCTGCTCGGAGATGATGTCCTTCACCAGGTCGCCGATCGAGACCACTCCGATCATGCGCCCGCCGTCGAGCACCGGCAGATGGCGCAGCCGGTGCTCGGTCATCAAGGCCATGCATTCCTCGTTGGTCTGGTCCGGGCGCACGGTCATGACCGGCGCGGTCATGATGTCGCGCACCGGGGTGTCCCTCGACGAGCGCGCCATCAGCGCCACCTTGCGCGCATAGTCGCGCTCGGAGATCACGCCGACGATCTTCTCGCCCTCGAGCACCACCAGCGCGCCGACGTTGCGCGCGGCCATCGTCGTCACTGCCTCGAATACCGAGGCCTCGGGCCTGATCGCCGCGACGCGCGGGTCGGCTTTGGACTTCAGGATCTGGGCGACGGTGGTCATGGCCACCCTCCGTTCACGGGAACGAGCGAAAAGTGTGCGCGTCCCGCAAGCTTACTGCAAGGGGGTGGGGTCGGCGCGCCGGCGCCGCCCGGATGCATGCGGGCAAGCTTGCCGCAGGCTCCGGTATGCTCCGCGTTTTCGAATCGACTATCGGGGGGAATCATGCCGGCAACCGTCAATCACGCCAAGCGCCAGCTGCGCGAGGGCAAGCTCGCGATCGGAATCGGCCTGCGCCAGGCGCGCACGGTGGACAGCGCGCAGCTGTTCAAGACCGCGGGTTTCGACTGGCTGTTCATCGACTGCGAACACGGCTCGATGAACCTGGACACCGCGGCGCAGATCTCGTCCGCCGCGCTCGCGGTCGGCATCACGCCGGTGGTGCGGGTGCCGGGACTCGAGCATCATCACGCCTCGCGCGCGCTCGACAACGGGGCCCAGGGGATCGTGTTCCCGCACGTCGACACTCCCGAGCAGGCGAGGCGCATGGCCGACCACTGCCGCTTTCCGCCCGCAGGGCGCCGTTCGATGGGCGGCGCGCTGCAGCAGACGGGCTTTGCGCCGATGCCGGTGGGCGAGACAGCCAGGCAGGTGAACGACGAGACCCTGGTGGTGGTGATGATCGAGTCGCCGCAGGGGGTCGAGCACGCCGACGCGATCGCCGCGGTGCCGGGGGTGGACGCGCTGCTGATCGGCACCAACGACCTGACTTTCGAGATGGGCATCCCGGGCAAGTTCGACGATCCGCGCGTGGCCGACGCCTATACCAAGGTGATCGCGGCGTGCAGGAAGCACGGCAAGCACCCCGGCATGGGCGGCATGTACAGCCCCGAGCTGCTCGAGCGCCACATCGGCATGGGCGCACGGCTGATCCTGTCGGGCTCGGACTTTTCGCTCCTGATGCAGGCCGGCGGCGCGCGCGCGGCGCTGGTGCGCGGCTTCGAGAGCCGCGCGCGATGAAAGGCGACAAGTCGCTGCCGGCAACCAAGCACGTCAAGATGCCGGGCAAGCTCGTGATCGTGGGCTTCGGCTCGGTCGGCCAGGGCGTGCTGCCGCTGCTGCTGCGCCATCTCAAGATCGCGCGCTCGCAGGTGCTGGTGATCACCGGCGACGATCGCGGCGCGCGCGAGGCGACGCGCTACGGCGTGACCTTCATGGTCAACCCCATCACCCGCGGCAACATCCGCGCCGTGCTCGAGCCGATCCTCAAGCCGGGCGATTTCATGCTCAACGTCTCGGTCGACGTCTCGAGCATCAATCTGATCGAGCTGTGCCAGGCGAAGGGCGTGCTGTACCTCGACACCTGCATCGAGCCCTGGGCCGGCGGCTACGTCGACCGGCGCCTGTCGCCTTCGCAGCGCTCGAATTACGCGCTGCGCGAGGCGGCGCTGGCGCTGAACGGGAAGCAGCACAGCGGCCCCACCGCGGTGCTCACCCACGGCGCCAACCCGGGCCTGGTGTCGCACTTCGTCAAGCGCGCGCTGCTCGACCTCGCGCGCGCCACCAAGCTGCGGGCGACGCGGCCCACCAGCCGCGAGAAGTGGGCCGAACTGGCCGAAAAGCTGGGCGTCAAGGTGATCCACGTCGCCGAGCGCGACACGCAGAAGGCGCTGCCGGGCAAGCTTCGCGGCGAGTTCGTCAACACCTGGTCGGTGGAGGGCTTTGCGGGCGAGGGCTGCCAGCCTGCCGAGCTCGGCTGGGGCAGCCACGAAAAGGAATTCCCGCACGACGGCGCACGGCACAAGTTCGGCTCCGGCTGCGCGATCTACCTGCAGCGCCCCGGCGCCTCGACCCGGGTGCGCACCTGGACCCCGCTCGAGGGGCCGTTCCACGGCTTTCTGGTCACCCACAGCGAGTCGATCTCGATCTCCGACTATCTCACGCTCAAGAACAAAGCCAAGCTGCGCTATCGGCCGACGGTGCATTACGCCTACCACCCCTGCGACGACGCGGTGAGCTCGGTGCACGAGCTGGCGGGCAGGAACTGGAAGCTGCAGGAGCAAAAGCGCGTGCTGATGCGCGAGATCGTCGATGGCGTGGACGAGCTCGGGGTGCTGCTGATGGGGCACGCCAAGGGGGCCTACTGGTTCGGCTCGCAGCTCTCGGTGCAGGAAGCGCGCCGCCTGGCGCCGCACAACAATGCCACCACGCTGCAGGTGTGCGTCGCGATTCTGGGCGGCATCGTGTGGGCGGTCGAGAACCCCCGCTGCGGCGTGATCGACCCGGACGAAGTCGACTACGAGCGCGTGCTCGAGATCGCCGCGCCCTATCTCGGCAAGCTGACCGGCGCCTACAGCCAATGGACTCCGCTGGTCGACCGGGGGCTGCTGTTCCCCGAGGAAGTCGATCAGGAGGACCCGTGGCAATTCAAGAATTTCCGTGTAGTCTAGCGGCCGGTCACTCAAGGAGGAGGAAGCCATGTTAAAAGTGCTGCAACGCATCGTAGGCGCCGCGCTGCTCGCCGGCGTGCTGTGCATCCCGCTCGCGCATGCCGCCAAAGGGCAAACCAAGCTGCACTGGTATGGCCAGGCGGCCTGGAAGATCGTGACGCCCTCGGGCGGGGTAATCCTGATCGACCCCTGGCTCACGGTGCCGACCAATCCCGACAAGAACTCGATCGCCGAGCTGAGCCGCGTGGATTACATCCTGATCTCGCACGGCCACAGCGACCACGTCGGCGATGCGCTCGAGATCGCCAAGAAAACCGGCGCCAAGGTGCTCGCGCCCTACGGGCTGATGTTCAACCTGATTTCGGTGCTCGGCTTTCCCAAGGATCAGATGATCTACGGCGGCAACGTCGGCGGCACGATCGACCTGCCCAAGGCGGGAGCCAAGGTGTGGATCGTCAACGCGGAGCACGGCTCCGAGCTTGTCCCGCCGCTGCTGCCGCCGGCCGCGCCCGGCCAGCCGCAGGCGATCGCGAGCGGCAACCCGGTGGGCTTCGTGCTGATGATCAAAGGCGGGCCGACCATTTACCACACCGGCGACACCTCGGTGATCGAGGACATGAAGATCATCCCCATGTTCCATCACATCGACGTGATGCTGGCGTGCATCGGCGGCTACTTCACCATGGACCCGGTGGGCGCTGCGCTGGCGGTGCAGTGGGTCAAGCCGACGCACGTGATCCCGATGCACTTCGGCACCTTCGCGCTGCTCGCCGGCACGCCCGAGGAGTTCAGGGCGGCGCTCGCCAAGCGCAAGCTCGCGGACAAGCTGATCGTGATGAAGCCGGGGGACGACCGCTCGTTCTGACGCGCGCGCAGTGAACAAGGCGGCCGGCGAGACCTGGGATTACGTCGTCGTCGGCGCGGGCGCGGCCGGTTGCGTGCTCGCCGACCGGCTGAGCGCTTCCGGCCGCCACCGCGTGCTGCTGCTCGAAGCCGGCGGCAGCGACCGCAGGCTCTGGATCCGGATTCCGGCCGGATTCAGCCGCACCCTCGTAGACCCGTCGCTCGGCTGGCGCTACCTCAACCAGCCCGCGGCGGGCACCGGCAACCGCGTCATCGCCTGCCCGCGCGGGCGCGTGCTCGGCGGTTCGAGCTCGATCAACGGTCACCTGTATGTCTGC